>NZ_KV796427.1:0-73838 GCF_001809185.1 Corynebacterium sp. HMSC072G08 | reverse complement strand
CGCGAATTCGGACCCGACGTGCCCTGCAACTAAAACCAGATAACCCGCCCGAAGGGCGGGCACTTCGGCATGCCGTTTTACAGCGAAGACAGAAGTTCTTCGAAGCGGCGGCCGGTCGACTCCCAGGAGAAACCGGCCGCGAAGTCGCGGGCGGCGGTGCCGAGTGCGGCGCGGCGGGAGGGGGCATCGGAAAGCTGGCGGGTGGCGGCGATGAGCTCGGGCAGGGTCTCGACGAGCACGCCGGTCTCGCCGTCGCGGACGGAGTCGCGCAGACCAAAGCGGTAGCCGATGGTGGGCACGCCATGCTGGGCGGCCTCCATGACGGCGAGGCCCCAGCCCTCCATGCGGGAGGGCATGAGGTGGATATCGGCGCGGTCGAGCAGCGCGTGCTTGTAGTCCTCGGTGACCTGGCCGCGGAAGCGCACGCGGTCAGTGAGGTCGTGCTTCTCGACGTACTCACGCAGCTGAGCCTCCCACCAGCCGCTACCAATGATGTCGAGGACCGAGCCCGGCACGGCCGCGACCGTGTCGATGGCGTGCTCGATCTGCTTGTGCGGGACGAGGCGCGAGAGCGTAACAAGGTGCAGGCCGGCCTCACGCTCGAGGCGCGGGACGTGGGCCGGGATAGGGTCGACGCCGTTTTCGATGATCTCGATGCCCGTGACGCCGAGCTTCTCCAAGTCCGCCGCGGAGCCGCGCGAGACGGTGACATAGGGCACGCCGCGGTAGACGCGGGGCGCGACCTTGGACTCGAGGAACCAGCCGAGACGAGACAGGAAGGGGCCGGCGACGGGCCACTGCGCCTTGTGGCAGTGGTGCGTGAGCAGGACGACTGGCTTTCGCGTGGCCAGGCGGGCGAAGAATGGGATGCCGTTCTGAGTGTCAATGACAGCGCCAAGCTTGCCGAACCGCCCCGTGGCGAGCGCCAAGAGCGCGTACGGGTAGACGGTGAACTTGCCGCCTGCGCGGGAGTACGTCACGCCGTCGCGCTTCTCGCGGCGGGCGCCGTTCATGTGCTTCGAGGTGCGGAAAATAACCTCGTGACCGTGCGCGGCGAGGTACTCGCCCACGCGCTCCAAGTAGCGTTCCGAGCCCCCGCCCTGCGGGTGGGTGGAGTCGCGCCAGCACAGTAAAAGAATTCTCATGTCGAGCTACTAGCCTAATGGGTTATGAAGAAAACCCGTGCCTTGGCCACCTTGCGCCGCTCGTGGCGGCTGCTGCGCTCGTTCCGCTTTGAGCAAACGGCGCCGTCTCTTTTTTACGGCGGGTTAGCTGACGACACCGCTTCTTTGGTCGCGGCACTCTGCGCGGACCATGGCGTGCCGATGGGCCGCGTGCTCGACGTGGGCGGCGGGCCGGGTTACTTCGCCTCGGCGTTCGCGGCGCGCGGGGCGTCCTACTTCGGCGTGGAGCCTTCGCACTCGGAGATGTCTGCGGCCGGCATCCGTGTGGCGAATGCGGTGCGCGGGGACGGCGCTGACCTGCCCTTCGCAGACGGCGCCTTCGACGTGACGTACTCGTCCAACGTTGTCGAGCACACGCCGCGGCCGTGGGACATGGCGCGCGAGATGCTGCGGGTGACCAAGCCCGGAGGCCTGGTGATTATTAGCTACACGGTCTGGCTCGGGCCCTTCGGCGGGCACGAGACCGGGCTGTGGCAGCACTATGTGGGCGGCGCGTTCGCGCGCGACCGCTACACGCGAGTGCACGGCCACGCGCCGAAGAACGTGTTTGGTGAGTCGCTCTTCGCCGTGTCGGCGCGGGAAGGCTTGTCCTGGGCTCGCTCGAGCGGCCGGTCGTGGTGTGCCTTTCCGCGCTACCACCCGTGGTGGGCGTGGTGGGTCGTGCGCGTGCCGGTGCTGCGCGAGTTCTTGACGTCGAATCTGGTGCTCGTGCTGCGGGCGTGACCGCTCGGCCGCGCGCGTCGGCGACGAAGGCCCTGAGGTTCGTCCAAGAAAAAGAAAGCGCCGCCCGGGTCGGCGGCGCTGCAGTCGTTTTTTAAACGCCTGCGTCAGCGAGACGCTTCTTCAGAGCCTCGAACTGCTCGTGAACCTCAGCCGGGACGCGGTCGCCGAGGAACTTGAGGTAGGCCTCGTTGTCCTCGATGTCGGCGGCCCAGTCAGCCGGGTTCACGGCAAGAGCTTCCTTGACGTCGGCCATGTGGACGTTCGTGCCAGCGAGGTCGATGTCCTCCGGGCGGGCGGTGTGGCCCACGACGGTCTCGGTGGCCTCAACCTTGCCGTCGATACGGTCGACGATCCACTTGAGGACGCGGGAGTTCTCGCCGAAGCCCGGCCACAGGAAGCGGCCGTCGTCGCCGCGGCGGAACCAGTTGACCAGGAAGATGGACGGCATGCGGTCGCCGCCTTCCTTGCCCATGTCGATCCAGTGCTGCAGGTAGTCACCGACGTTGTAGCCGATGAACGGCAGCATAGCCATCGGGTCGTGGCGCAGGGAGCCAACCTTGGCCTCGGCCGCGGCAGCGGTCTGGCCGGAGGAAAGCAGAGAGCCGATCATGGTGCCGTGGTTCCAGTCGAAAGCCTGGGTGACGAGCGGAACGGTCTTCGCGCGGCGGCCGCCGAAGAGGATCGCGTCGATCTTGACGCCCTTCCAGTCGTCGTACTCCGGAGCCGCGGTTGGGCACTGAGCAATCGGGACGCAGTAACGAGAGTTCGGGTGAGCGGCCTTGCCGGTCGCCTCGTTCGGACGCCACTCGTTGCCGAGCCAGTCGATGAGGTGCTCCGGCGTGTCGCCGCCCATGCCCTCCCACCAGACGTCGCCGTCATCGGTGAGCGCAACGTTGGTGAACAACGTGTTGCCGGCCTCCATGGTCTTCATCGCGATCGGGTTGGAGTCGTAGGAGGTGCCCGGCGCGACGCCGAAGAAACCGTTCTCCGGGTTGACGGCGTACAGGCCGTCTTCGCGCAGGTGCAGCCACGCGATGTCGTCGCCCACGACCTGTGCGGACCAGCCCGGGATGGTCGGGGTGATCATGGCGAGGTTGGTCTTACCGCAGGCAGACGGGAAGGCAGCGGCAACGTGGTAGGACTTTCCAGCCGGGTTGGTGAGCTTGAGGATAAGCATGTGCTCGGCCATCCAGCCCTCTTCCTTCGCCATGACGGAAGCGATACGCAGGGCGTAGCACTTCTTGGCGAGGATGGCGTTTCCGCCGTAGCCGGAACCGTAGGACCAGATTTCCTTGGTCTCCGGGAACTGGGTGATGTACTTGGTCTCGTTGCACGGCCAGACGGAGTCTTCCTGCCCCGGCTCGAGCGGGGCACCCACGGAGTGGAGCGCGTGGACGAAGTTGCCGTTGGCACCGATCTTGTCCAGGGCTTCCTTACCCATGCGGGTCATGATGCGCATGGAGAGCACGACGTAGGCGGAGTCAGTGAGCTGAACGCCGAGCTTCGGCTCCGGATCGTTGATGGGGCCCATGCAGAACGGCACGACGTACATCGTGCGGCCCTTCATGGAGCCACGGAAGGCCTCGGTCATCTCGGCCTTCATCTGGGTCGGGTCCATCCAGTTATTGGTCGGGCCGGCGTCCTCTTCCTTCTCCGTGCAGATGAAGGTGCGGGACTCGACGCGGGCGACGTCAGACGGGTTGGAGCGCGCGAGGAAGGAGTTCGGACGCTTCTCCTCATTGAGCTTAATCAGAGTGCCCTTCTCCACGAGCTCGGCAGCAAGGCGGTCAGCCTCTTCCTGGGAGCCGTCCACGAAGACCACGCTCTCCGGCTGGAAAAGCTCGACAGACTCGCTAATCCACGAGATGAGCTGTTCATTTTGGGTCGGAATTTCTCCAACGAGGCCACGAATCTGAGCGGTCATTCACTTCTCCTAGGGTCATCAGGTGTTGGCAAGTACAGAGTAGCCGCTACAAGCACTTTTGTGGGCTAAACAAAAACCAACAGGTTATATCCACACTTTCCACCTTAACTTACGCCGCGGGTACCCCTGAAGCCGTGGGAAATGCGCCACACTCCTGCACCCTCAAACGGGGGAACAGTGCCCCCGATGCCAACAAAGCACGCACGCAGTCTCGGCGCGCCGACGCCCTGGTTATAACCGCGCGGGCGGACGAGAGAAACAGCAATGCCTGTCAATATTGGTCCTTGACCTAAAAACAGGAACAATAGGGTGCGATGACTACACCACAGAACCCTGAACAGGCCCTCACCGAGCGTGAGCGCGGCCAGTTCGGTCCCATGCAGACCGACTTCAACGCCACCTTCGGCAACGAGCTCGACTACCCGCGCCTAGGCAACGTCACGTTCCGGCGCGGCACGCTCACCGATAACCAGCAGGCGCTCTTCGACGAGCACTGGCCGCGCCTAGGGCGCGAGCTCGCCAACGAGCGCATCGATATCGACGAGTGGTTCGGCCGCACTGGTGCCAAGACCATCCTGGAGATCGGCTCCGGCACCGGTACCTCGACGGCCGCAATGGCCCCGCTCGAAGCGGACACCAATGTCATTGCCGTCGAGCTGTATAAGCCGGGCTTGGCCAAGCTGCTGGGCGCGGTGGTGCGCGGGGGCATCGGAAACATCCGCATGGTCCGTGGGGACGGCATGGAGGTTCTCATGCGCATGGTGGAGCCGGAGTCGCTCGACGGCATTCGCGTGTTTTTCCCGGACCCGTGGCCCAAGGCGCGCCACCACAAGCGGCGCATTATCCAGTCGGGCCCGCTCAATCTGTTTGCCTCGCGCCTGAAAAAAGGCGGCGTGCTCCACGTCGCGACGGACCACGCGGGCTACGCCGAGTGGATCGATGAGCTCGTGAACGTCGAGCCCCAGTTGGAGTACAAGGACTGGCCGTGGCCGGAGTGCCCGCAGCTCACGGACCGCCAGGTGATTACGAAGTTTGAGGGCAAGGGTCTCGACGCAGACCACGTGATCAAGGAATACCTCTGGGAGAAGAAGTAAATGAAGTACCTGCTCGTGTGGGACGCGCCCAATATGGACATGGGCCTGGGGGCCATCCTGGGCCACCGCCCAGATGCCGCGCACCGGCCGCGTTTCGACGTCATCGGCCGCTGGCTCGTGGAGCAGGCCCAGGCCGTGGGCGCCGACCCTGAGGCAGGAGTCTTCACCAACGTCACGCCCGGCAATGCCGATGCCATCCGCAGCTGGGTCGAAGCCATCCGCAACGTCGGCTTTGGCGTCTTCGCCAAGCCGAAGCTCACGGAGGACTCGGACGTCGACCCGGACATGATTGACCACATCCAGGCCAACCGGGGCCAGCTCGCCGGCGTCGTCGTCGCGAGCGCGGACGGCCAGAACTTCGAGCCGCTCCTGCGCGAACTCGCCCACACGGGCGTAGCCGTCACGGTGCTCGGCTTCCGCGAACACGCCAACTGGGCGCTGCATGCAGCAGGCGAGGTGGCGCATTTCGAGTTCGTGGATCTCGAGGACATCGAGGGCTCGTTCCGCGAGCCGCTGCCGCGCGTCAACCTGGACAACCTGCCGGAGGGCGGCGCGTGGCTCCAGCCGTTCCGCCCGCTTGCCGCGTTGCTTAAATAAGGAGGTCGCGTGTTTTATTCCTGGGGCCTATTTTCCTATAAGCACCGCAAGGTCGTGCCATTGCTCATCGTGGCGGCCATCCTCGTACTCTTTGGCGTCTTCGGCACCCAACTGGGCGACCGGATGAGCCAGGAGGGCTGGGACGATCCGAACTCGGCGTCCACGGCTGCCGCAAAGATCGAGCAGGACACGTTCGGCCGCGATAACAACGGCGACGTCATCCTGCTCATCGACGATCCCGATAAGAACTTCGACGCCGCCAAGTCCTATATCGAGGGGCTCAAGGAGCAGTACCCGGACCAGATCGACCACGTCACGAGCTACTTCGACTCGCGCAACCCGAAGCTCAAGAACGCGGAGAGCAACGTCGCCTTCGCCGCCATTGGATTGAAGGGCGACGGGGAGCAGACGCTCAAGGACTACCGCGCCATCGAGGACTCCCTCTACGACACGGAGCTGCCCGTCCAGGTCGCCGGCGCCACCGCCGTCGCGGACGCGCTCGATGACGGCATGGCCAACGACATTGCGCGCGCCGAGAAGGCCGCCCTGCCGCTGGTCGGCCTGTTGCTGCTCGTGGTCTTTGGGTCCGTCGTCGCGGCATTCATGCCGCTCGTCGTGGGCGGCCTATCCATCCTGGGCTCACTGGGCATCCTCTCGGTGCTCGCGGGCTTCCTCCAGGTCAATACGTTTGCCCAGGCCGTCGTCACGCTGCTGGGCCTGGGCCTGGCCATCGACTACGGCCTGTTCATGGTCTCCCGCTTCCGCGAGGAGCTCGACGCCGGCCGCGAGACCCAGGACGCCGTCGCCCGCACCACCGCGACCGCCGGCCAGACCGTGGTTTTCTCCGCCCTCATGGTCGCTTTCGCGCTCTCCGGGCTCTTCATCTTCCCGCAGGCCTTCCTCAAGTCCGTCGCCTACGGCGCGATTTCCGCCGTGGGCCTCGCCGCGCTCCTCTCGGTCACGGTGCTGCCCGCGCTCTTCGGCCTTCTCGGTAAGAACATCGACAAGTGGACCGTGCGCCGCACAAGCCGGAAAGCGAGAACGCTTGAAGACTCCTGGTGGTACAGGCTGCCCAAGCTCGCAATGAAGCGCGCCACGTGGGTCACCGTGGGCATCGCCGGGCTGCTCATCGCGCTCACGCTGCCCACGCTCGCCATGACCTTCGGCGGTATCAACGAAACCTACCTGCCGCCTACGCAGCAGACCCGCGTCGCGCAGGACCGCTTCAACGAGGAGTTCCCGGGCTTCCGCACGGAGCCGGTCAAGCTCGTCGTCACTGGCGCGGAGAGCAACCAGCAGCTCGTGGACGTCTACATGCAGGTCCGCGGCCTCCAGGGCCTCACGGAGCCCATGACGCCGTCCACCTCCACCGTGGACGGCACGACGGTGCTCTCCGCCGGCATCCAGGACCGCGCGGACTACACGCGCATCGTCCACGAGCTCGAAAACATCGAGGCTCCGGAGGGCGTCGAACTCTACGTCGGCGGCACACCCGCCATGGAAGTCGAGTCCCTCGATGCCCTCATCCACAAGCTCCCTTGGATGGCTCTCTACATCGTGGCGACGACGTTCATCCTCATGGCGCTCGTCTTCGGCTCGCTCGTCCTGCCGGCCAAGGCCGTCATCATGACAGTGCTCACCGCCGGCGCCACGCTGGGCATTCTCACCGGCATGTTTGTCCTCGGCGCGGGCTCGGGCCTGCTCAGCTTCACGCCGGGCCCGCTCATGTCGCCGGTCCTCGTCCTCATCATCGCCATCGTCTACGGCCTCTCCACGGATTACGAGGTCTTCCTCGTCTCCCGCATGGTCGAGGCCCGCCGCGCAGGCGATTCCACCGACGAGGCCATCGCCAAGGGCACCGCGCACACCGGCGGCATCATCACCGCCGCCGCGCTCATCATGATCGTCGTCGCCGCCGCCTTCGGCTTCTCCGATATCGTGATGATGAAGTACATCGCCTTCGGCATGATCTTCGCGCTCTTCCTCGACGCAACCGTCGTGCGCATGCTCCTCGTCCCCGCCGTCATGCACCTCCTGCGCGAGGACAACTGGTGGGCCCCGCGGTTTATCCAGCGCGCCTACACCCGCATGGGCCACGCCCAGCTTGCCGATGCCCCCTCCCCCGCCGCGCCCGCTGCCGAGACGGCAGGCATGGAGGAACCGGAAGGCCCCTACCGCGGCCGCCGCACCGCGGACACCGATTCGGAGCTTGTGCCCTTCAGCGAGCTGGTGAAACGTTTGGAAAAAGAATGAACCGCAAGTGGATTACGTGGATAGTCTCGCTCGTCGCGCTTGCGGCGCTGGGCTGGTTCTTTAGGGACCAGCTCGACTTCATCGGCGACGGCCTGCGCAGCCTGCGGCACGCGGAGCTGCTGCCCGTGGTGCTCGTGGTCGTCTTCGCGCTAGGCGCAGTGGCCTCGATGAGTGAGGTCATGCGCCGACTCATCGGAGCAGGCGGCGTACACGTTCCGCTGCGGGAGGCCTTCGCGATTTCCATGGCCTCCAACGCCTGGTCCACGACGCTGCCGGGCGGGCCCGCCTTCTCTGCAATCCTGACTTTTCAGGTGCAGCGCGGCTGGGGGGCATCGGTAGCCTTGTGCAGCTACTTCTTCTTCCTGTCCTCCGCGATCTCTACGATGTGGCTCGCGCTCATCGGCATCGCAGGTGTGTTCTTCCTCAACGCAGATATGGCGTTGGGCTCGCTCATCCTCACCGTGACGCTCATGGCCGCGGCGACGGGCGGCATCTTCTGGCTCACGGAGCACCCTGAGACCCTCAAGAAGTGGCTCGGCCATCCCAAGCTCGCACGCCTGCGCGCGGAGGTCGACCACTTGGGCGAGGTGCACCTGTCGCGCTGGGCCTTCGGGATTGTCTCGGGCGCCTCGCTCGTCCATCGCCTGCTCGACCTGCTCGCGCTGTGGGCGGCCGTGTGGGCCGTCACCGGTGAAATGCCGTGGCTGCGCGCCGGTGAGAACGCCACCACGATGGCGGGCGTCGCGCTCGCCTTCCTCACCGCCAAACTTGCTGGCTCCGCGCAGGTCACCCCCGGCGGCCTGGGCACGGTCGAGGCCGCCATCATCGGCCCACTCGTGGCCACGGGCATGACGGCCGTGGGCGCGACCTCCGCCGCGCTCATCTACCGCCTGATTTCCTTTGCCCTGGTTACTATCATTGGCTGGGTTATCTACTTCTGGCATTACGCTCGCCAGGGCCTTACCTATCAGGCCCTCAATGGAAAGGATTCCAGTGCGCACAGCACCGCTTCTTGATATCGCTGCCCTCGTCCTCTTTGCGCTCTTCGCCCGCGCGGCGCACCCGCCGTTCACGTTCCTGGGCGCCATCGACGCGTTCTGGCCGTGGGCCGTGGGCGCGCTCGTGGGCTGGGGCATTGTCACGTTGGTCAAGCCCCGCAACCACTACGGCGAGGGCATCATCGTCTGGCCCAGCGCCATTATCATCGGCATGATCCTGTGGACCGTGGTCAACGGGCGCATGCCCCACTACAGCTTCCTCATCGTGGCGTCCGTGATGAGCTTTATTCTGATGTTTGCTTGGCGCGTCGTCGCGATGCGCCGAAACGCCAGATTAGCCAAGCAGCAGGCGCCACGACGATAGCAATCAGCACGAGCACCAGCGCTGGCGCAAAGACTGCCGATGCCGCCAGGCCCGCCGAGAACACATCCTCCGCCGTGGAGACCACCGGGGCACCCACGCCCACGGTGGTGGTGTTCACGACGGGCCGCGTTGTCGTTTTGAGCAGGTGCATGGCCAACGCAACGCCAAAGCCAACGACGAGCAGAATCCACGTCTTCGGCTCCGACCACACGCTGGAGTCACCCACCGTCTGATCCCCGAACGCCGAGGCAAACATAAGCCCGCCCGAGGTCGGACGCACGAGCGTCTGAATAATGTCATTGACCGAGTCGACCGCCGGCACCTTGTCCGCGACAATCTCGATGGCGAGCAGCACGCCAATGATGATGAGCAGAATCGGGTCCGAAAGCCACGTCCACCCCTCCGGCAGGTTTACCCAATCGGTGTAGCGCGCGAGCACGCCGTAGATGAGCAGAGGAATATAGGCGTTCAGGCCCGCCGAGGTGGCCAGGCCGAGGGCTGCGGAAAGTTCCATGGTTTCCAGTTAAGCACGACGGGCATCAGGGGCTGAAGAAAAATACCATCGGCCCCCAGTTTCCTGGGGGCCGATGGTCTCTCTCAAATCTCCCGACTCCGAGTGGTTTCTCAGGCCGCTCGCCCCTCGGGAGGAGGGGTTCTCTCTATCTCTCATGCGCCTCTCTCAAACGCATGACTCTATTATGGCACAATCTTCTGCAATAAGCATGATTTAAACCTGTCAAAACCTTCACAGTTTGATAGCAACGAGGTAACGAACCACGAGTGTGCTCACCACATGAGAAACCCGGCCCGCGAGATAACACCGTGGACCGGGAATACAGAGAGGCGAGACGCGTCGCAACTTCTAGCGCGGGCTAACCGCGGCAATCAGCTGGTTGACCGCCATGATGATGTAGTTGATGATGTCTCCCGACAGGTCGAGAACGCTGCTGAGCATAATGCCGGCCTCCTATTTTTTGAAAAATGTCTCGTTGAGTCTATCGCGTCGAGACCAGCAAGTGCTACATCGGCGAAATCGTGTGCTTCTTCGGCAGGTCGTGGACATCCTTGTCGGCGAGCTGGCGCAGCGCACGGCGCAGGGCCAGACGGGACTCGGAGGGATTGACCATGGCATCGAGGTAGCCACGCTCCGCAGCAACGTAGGGCGCGGTCATGGTCTCGTCGTAGAAGTCCATGAACATCTTCTTCGTCGCGGCGCGCTGCTCCGGGGTCTCGGCGGCGGCGAGCTGCTTGCCGGCGATCATGACGACGGCAGCGGCGGAACCCATGACGGCAATCTGCGCGGTCGGCCACGCCAGGTTGATGTCACCAGTGAGGTTCTTCGAGCCCATGACGGCATAGGCTCCGCCGTAAGCCTTGCGCACGATGAGCGAAACCTTCGGGACGGTCGCCTCGACGACGGCGAAGGCGAACTTCGCACCGCGGTGGATAAGACCGGCCTTCTCCTGCTCCACGCCCGGCAGGTAGCCCGGGGTGTCGACGACGAAGACGAGCGGGATGTTATACGCATCGCAGATGCGGATGAAGCGCGCGCCCTTATCGGCGGCATCGGCGTCGATGCAGCCCGCGTTGAACATCGGGTTATTCGCCACAAAACCCACGGTCTTACCGTCGATACGGCCGAAGGCCGTAATCATATTCGGCGCGAAGTTGGGCTGCAGCTCGATGATGTCCTCATCGTCGCCCAGCAGCGGAAGCAGCTCGGTCATGTCATAGCCGGCGTTGGTGTCGTCGGGCATGAACGAGTCCAAGGCGGCATCGTCAAGCTCCGCGTCGGACGGCGCCGGGAACTCTGGGGCCGGGTCGAAGCAGGTGAGCGGCAGGTGGTCGAGCAGGTCGCGGACGAAGTCGAAGGCCTCCTCCTCGGAGCTGACGACGGCCTGGACGTTGCCGTTGAGCTCCTGCTGGCGCGCGGAGCCCAGGTCCGCGGAGGTGATGTCCTCGCCGGTGACCTCACGGATGACATTGGGACCGGTGACGTACATTTCGGCCTCGCCGTCCACGGCAATGACGAAGTCGGTCGTCACGGGTGCGTACACGGCGCCGCCGGCGGACTTGCCCATCATGATGGAGATCTGCGGGCTGCGGCCGCTCAAAGGCATCTGGCGGCGGGCGATCTCGGAGTACATGGCCAGCGAGGTCACCGCGTCCTGAATGCGGGCGCCGCCGGAGTCCTGAATACCGATAACTGGGCAGCCAATCTTGATGGCCATATCCATGACCTCAGTGACCTTCTGGCCGAAGGTCACACCCACGGAACCGCCGTAGACCGTCTTATCGTGCGCGTAGATGCACACCGGACGGCCGGAGATGCGCCCGTAGCCCGTCACCACACCATCCGAGTAGATGGCGTCCGGGTCGCCCGGGGTCTTGCCCAGGGCGCCGATTTCCACGAAAGAGCCCTCGTCGAGCAGCGCGTTAATGCGCTGGCGCGGCGTGGACCGGCCGGCCTCGTCGCGGCGCTGACGCGAACGCTCGGATCCGGGATCCTGCGCCTTCTCAAGCCGCGCGCGCAGATCGGCTAGCTTCTCAGCCGTGGTTGTCACGAATGAACTCCTCGGTGTCTTGGTTTATCGCGCGGTCGCCGTGAAGGCAGCCGCCGACATGTCAGTCCTCAATGATAACTCCCCCTGTGGGAGGAGAAAACGTCGCACGCGGCTCAGCCGAAGCCGAGCCGCGCTCAGTGCGGAGAATTTAAGAGAGCTTCTCTTCAATCCACTGCTGCATGTGCTTGCCCACGATGCCGATGGCCGGCTCATCCGGCACAGCGAGGTGGTCGCCCGGAAGCTGGACGATCTCCAGGTTCTTCACAATCTGGCCCCAGCCGCCATCCGGAGCGATCTCCGCGTAGGCAGGTTCGAGCTCGATGGCGCCGTCGTGCATGCGCTCAGAGCGGAAGAGCAGGACGGGGACGTCGACCTCAGCCCAACGCTGGAAGTCGATCTTCGCCAGAATCTGGTTGTCCACGAAGGACGCACGCTGATGTTCGAGGACGCCGGCGGCGAGGCCGTGCTCAGAGGCATCGGTCGTGGAGAGGAACTCCGCGAGCATCGCCATGACGGCGTCCTCGCCGACGGTCTCGATAAGGTCGTACGGCACCGGGAAGTCCAGGTCGTAGGTCTTCTTCGCGAACGCCGCGTAGCGACCCCAGCGGGCCTTGGTCTCCTCGAGGGTATCCGGAGCCGGGTGAGCCGGCTGCGTCGTATCGAGCAGCGCAATGAAGCCCACCTCAGGGACGTCCTCGCCGGCGGCGCGGCGCTTGCCCAGCTGCGCGGCTACCTCGTAAGCCAGTGCGCCACCGAAGGACCAGCCACCGAGGACGATCGTACGGCCGCGTGCGTACGTGATGATGTCATCGAGGTACGACTCGGCGCGCTCCTCGATGGAGCCTTCGACGCGCTCGATGCCGTAGACGGCGACGTCGTCCGGCAGGCGGCGAGTGAGCGGCTGATAAACGACGGTCGTGCCGCCGGCCGGGTGGAACATGAACACGGCGGGGCCATCGGCCTCGCGCAGCACGCGCACGTTGCCTTCGACCTCAGTCTCCAGGCCCTCGCGGACGCGATCAGCGAGCGGCTCGAGGGTCTGGGCTTCCTTGACCTGCCCTGCGGTGACCTCAATCCCGGCGCGCTCGGTAAGGCGCTCGGCGATCTGCTGCGCCACCTCGTCCGAGATAGCCGGCAGCGTGGAGGTCACGCCTGCGGCGGCCTTACCTGTGAACGTGGCCCAGGTACCGAAGACCAGGCGCTCGGAGGCGTCGCGCGGGGCGACGCCGACGCCTTCCGCATCGACGGCGCCCGCCGGGGCGTCCTCGCTGGAGGTCTGCGGGGCCGGGCTTTCCGATGCCGCGTCATCCTCAGCGTCGGCTGCAGCACCCGCCGCGGCCGGGGTTTCAGACGGGGTCTCGCCGGTCTGGACAGCTTCTTCGACCATGGCGATGACGTCGGCGAGCGACGCGTCACGCAGGGCCTGGACCGGGATCGGCGGAATCTGGAAGTCGTTTTCCACGCGGTTCTTAATGCGCATGCCCATGAGCGAATCAAGCCCCAGGTCAATGAGCGGCAGCTCGCGCGGCAGGTCCGAGACGTCGTAGCCCATGGACTCAGAAACGATGAGGGCGAGGTGCTCCTCGACAGATTCCTGGGACGGATCCCAGCGCACGGCCTCGATGTCAGCGAGCTCATCGGCGGCTGGCGCCGCAGACGTCGAAGCGGAAGGCGCCTGGACGCCTTGGAGCGTGGGGGCATCGGAAAGCTGCAGCGTGGAGGCAAAGCCCTCGGCAAGCAGCGAACCGTCCGTGGCGAGGTACGCGGCAACGGAGAGACCGCCCAGGGAGCGGTCGACCGTCACCGTGATGTCACCCGCCGGCGGAAGGTCGGCGTGCTCCTCAACGGCGGCGAGCTGGGCGCCGGGCTCAACAGCCTCGGCGGCGGACTCGAGCAGCGCGAGGACGCTCGGCGCCTGGTCCGCGTTCGTGCCGAAGGCAATCTGGCCGGTGGGCAGCGTGACGCGGGCGCCGGGCAGACCCGACACGCCCGACGCCGGGCGAGCATTGGTCCACAGGTGCTGACGCTTGAACTGCGTATGCGGCACCGCCGGCGCTGCCGCGTTGGCGGAAGCAGCGGAAAGATCGCCAAAGACTGCACGGTAGTCGATGGGCGCGCCCGCGACATAGAGCTTGGCCAGGAGGTCGAGCAGCGAGGCGGACTCGTCGATCTTGCGTTTGAAGACGTAGAGCAGCTGGGCATCGGCCTTGCCCACGGTAAACGCGGTGTTCATCATGCCCATGAGCGCGACAGGGTTCGGAGAGATTTCCACGAGCTGGGTGTGGCCGTGGGCGAGCGCCTGCTCCGTGGCGTCCTGGAAGTAGACGGCCTGGCGCGTCATGTGGAGCCAGTACTCGTCCGTGTGGACCGTGGCGCCCGGCTCATAGCGCACCGCCTTATCCACGGAGCTGTAGAGCGCCGTGTGGATGGGGCGAGCCTCGATGCCAGCGATCTCTGCGGCGAGCTCGCCGAGGAGCGGCTCGACGGCGGAGGTGTGGCCGGCGCCCTTGACCTTGAGGGCACGGGCGAACTTGCCTTCGCCTTCGAGACGCTCGACGAGGTCGAGGACCTGCTGACGCGGGCCACCGACAGTATTCATGCCGGGGCCGGCGTAGACGGCGGGCTCGATGTCGTTGCCGAGGGCGAAGATTTCCTCGGCGGACAGTTCGACGACGGCCATGGCGCCCTGAGTTTCCTCAGTGAGCGAGGCCTCGCCCTCACCCATGAGGCGGGCGCGGTGGCACGCGATGAGCATGGCGTCCTCGGCGGAGATACCGCCGGCGGCGTAGGCCGCGGCGATCTCGCCCATGGACATGCCCATGACGGCGGACGGGCGGGCGCCGAAGTGCGCGAGGAGATCCGTGAGCGCGATCTGGATGGCGGTAACAGCGACCTGGCCCGTCTCCGTGTTGTAGGTCTGCGAGTCGTCGCGGACGATGTCGAGGATGGACCAGCCGGACTCAAAGTCCACGATCTTGTCGAGCTCGGCGAGGCGCTCAGCGAAGAACGGAGAGACCTCGAGGAAGTCCTTGACCATCTTGCGGTGCTGGGAGCCGAAGCCGGAGTAGACGAAGACGGGACCGGCCGACGCTGGCGCGTCGGCCGAAGAAATGCCCACGGAGACCTTGCCCTCGGCAACCTGGCGCAGGCGGCGCACCGCATCTTCCTCGTTCGTGGCGGTAACGACGGCGCGGGAGCGCGCGTGGTTGCGGCCGGCGAGAACGCGGGCGACGTCGAAGAGATCCGGGTGGGTCTCCTCGATGAAGTCCGCGAGCTGGGCGGCCAGCGCCTTGCGGCGCGACGGCAGGAGGCCGGAGACGGCCAGAGAGAAGGACGGCACGACGGCCGGGTGGTCCTCGTCGACGGCGGGCTTCTCCTCAAGGCGCACCTGGGCCGGGCGGCGGGTGGTCTCACCGTCAAGATCCGGACGGTAGTCCGTGAGGACGAGGTGGGCATTGGTGCCACCGAAGCCGAAGCCGGAGACGCCCGCGACCTTGCGGCCGGAGTACTCCGGCCACTCGCGGGTGTCGGCGACAACCTCGAGGTGCTCGGCGTCGAAGTCGACGTAGTGGTTGGGCTCGGTGAAGTTGACCTGGCCCGGCAGCTCGTTGGCGCGCATGGCGGAGAGGACCTTGATAAGACCCACGACGCCGGCGGCGGCTTCGGAGTGGCCGATATTCGACTTCGCGGAGCCGAGCAGCATGGGGCTTGCGACGTCGCGGCCGTGGCCGATGACGCGGCCGAGCGCGGAGGCCTCGATGGGGTCACCGAGGATGGTGCCGGTGCCGTGCGCCTCTACGTAGTCGACGGTGCGCGGGTCGATGCCAGCGTCGGCGTAGGCGCGGCGCAGGACGTCGACTTGGGCCTCGGGGTTCGGCGCGGTGATGCCGTTGGAGTGGCCATCCGAGTTCACGGCGGAGCCGCGGATGACGCCGAGGATGTTATCGCCTGCGGCCTGGGCGTCGGAGAGACGCTTGAGCACGACGAGGCCGGCGGCGTCCGAGCGCACGATGCCATCCGCGTCATCCGAGAACGCGTGGATATTTCCCGTGGGCGAGATGACGCCCAGCTCGCTGAAGCCCAGCGACGCATAAGGAGCCGCGAGGATATTGACGCCGCCGGCGAGGGCGGCATCGGCAGCACCCGTGCGCAGGTCACGGACAGCCTGGTGGATGGCGACGAGCGAGGTGGAGCACGCGGTGTCGACGTTGATGGACGGGCCGCGCAGGTCCAGCGCGTAGGACACACGGTTCGGGATGACGGCCGAGGACGTACCGGTGAGCGCATACGGGTGCATCTCCGCCGGGTCGGCGGCGAGCAGCATGCCGTAGTCATTGTTGGTGGAGCCGATGTAGACGCCCGTGGCGGTGCCGCGCAGCTCGTTGGCGGGGACGCCGGCGTCTTCGAGGGCCTCCCAGGCCAGCTCGAGGATGATGCGCTGCTGCGGGTCCATATTGGTGGCCTCGAGCGGGCTGAGACCAAAGAACTCCGGGTCGAAGCCCGCAATGTCCTCGATATAACCACCGGTGGTGTTCTCGGTTTCCAGCTTCGCGGAGATCACCGGGTCTGCCGTGTATTCGCTCCAGCGGCCCATGGGAAGCGGGCCCGTGCCAGTGCGGTACTCGGTAAGCATCTGCCAGAACTCCGCAACGTCATTGGCGCCCGGGAAACGACCGGCCATGCCGATGATTGCGATGTCGTGCTCATCAGCCTTGCGGGCGGGTGCGGCGTCACCACCTGCGGGCGCTTGCGACCGCAGCGACTGCGGATCTGCGGGGCCATTGATAAGGCGGTCCGCGAGCTGCGCGATGGTGGGGTATTCGTAAGCCACGGTCGCGTCGAGGTGCGTGCCCAGCAGGTTTTCCAGCTCGCCGGAGAGCACGACCGCGTCGCGGGAGGACAGCCCGAAGTTTTCTAGGGGCTTGGTGTCCGTCACTTCCTCAGGCTCGACGCCGGTGGTCTCAACCACCCAATTGCGCAGCCAGACGCGTAGTTCTTCAACGGTCATAAAAGTCATCAGTCTTTCTATGGCGGGTGTTACTTGCCGGCGCAGCGCCTTCCGGCGCGCCCTCATAACAAGAAATATCGCCCCATTGTCTCACTTTGTTAGGTCTCTGCCGAATTGCGACATGCATTTATGCCCCATGTACTGGGAAAACACGCCTTAAGATCGCCACCAGCATGCCCCATTTCTGCCCTTCGCCCGCCGCTTGAATGCGGCCGCGGCGCGATACGTGAGGAACTCCCGCGGTCGGCCCGAACGCGCGAAGCCGCGCTCTATCACGGTCACCCACGCGAAAAATGCTCGCACCGAGCCGCAGCCATAAATGGCTGGGGCTCGGTGTGATGGGCAGTAGCGTTACGTGCTTATGCCTCGACGAAATGCTTCTTCGCCACGCGGCGGGCGATCTTGCCGGACGAGGTGCGGTTGATCTCGCCAGCGTTGAAGAAGACGACCTGGTCCGGGGTGACGCCGTGGTTCTTCGTCACGGCACCGCGGATGACCTCGGTGGCCTCGGCATCGGCGGCATCGTCAGCCGTGACACCGTCGGGGCGCTCGACGAGGATGACGAGGGACTCGGTGTTGTCGCCCTCCACGGAGAAGGCAGCGACGGAGTCCGGACGGACACGCTCGGAGGCTTCCTGGACGGTGGCCTCGATGTCCTGCGGGTAGTGGTTGCGGCCCGCGATGACGATGAGGTCCTTGAGGCGGCCGGTGATGTAGAGCTCGCCATCGATGATGGTGGCGAGGTCGCCGGTGGCCATCCACTTGTCATCATCCGGGGCGCCGTCCACGCGGGAGCCCTCCGGCAGGCGGCCGGCGAGGGTGTTGCGGAAGGTGGCGTCAGACTCGCTGTCGCGCCCCAGGTAACCGGACGCCATATTGCGGCCGTGGAGCCAAATCTCAGCGATGACGCCGTCTTCGACCTCAGTGCGGGTCTCCGGATCGACGAGAGTGAGATACTGCGCGGGCACACCCTGACCGTTGGAGGCAAACGCCACGGTGGTCTCGGACTTATCAACGATGACGCCCTTGCCCTCAGCCAGGGCATCGCGGTCGAAGTGCGCGATGATCGGGCGGTTGGGGGTTTGCGGGGTCGCGACGATAAGCGAGGCCTCAGCCAGGCCGTAGGACGGACGCAGGACGTCGCGGCGCATCTTGTACTCGGGCTTACCGAAGGTCTCCCAGAAGGAGTTCACGGCAGACTCGGTGACCGGCTCGGAGCCGATGATGATGCCGTCGATGTTGGAGAAGTCGAGCTCCTCGCCCTCCTCCGGGGCACCGTAGCGTGCGGAGAGCTCGAGCGCGAAGTTGGGGACAACAGCGTAGGTACCCGCAAGGTTGTCGTCGACCGGCTGGCGCTTGATCTGGTTGATCCAGCGCTTCGGGTGCTGAACGAAGTCGCGCGGGGTCATGATCTCGAAGTTGAAGCCGAGGATCGTAACGAAGACGGCGAGGATGATACCCATGTCGTGGTGCATGGGCAGCCACGAGACGACGCGCGGCGGCATCTTGATCTGCACGCTGGTGAAGATCTGCAGCACGTTCGTGAGGATGGAACGGTTGGTGAGCTGCACGCCCGCCGGGGTGCGGGTGGAACCGGAGGTGTACTGCAGGAAGGCCGGCATATCGATGGGGGCCACAGTGGAGTTGGCGGCAATGGCCTTGCCCTGCGGGGTCTCCGCGGGGTTGACGAAGCTCTCCGCCAGATTATCCGGCAGCGTATCGACGACAATGACGCGCGGGCGCTCCTTGGCGGGGAGGTCTGCGAAGTGCTTGCGCACCGCGGCGGCAGACACGTTGTTGGTGAGCACGATCTTCGGGTTGGAGTCACCGAAGACGGCGTTGAGGTGTGCGGTGTGGCCCGGCTCGTTGGGGTCGTAGAGCGGCAGCGGGATCATGCCCGCGTACATCGCGCCGAGGAAGCCAAAGATGTACTCCGGGGAGTTGCCGGCGAGGACGGCGACACGGTCGCCAATACCGCCCACCTGCTGCAGGCGGGCCGCGACGGCCTTGACGCGAGTGTTGAATTCGCGGCGGGAGACCTCGCGCGGGGTACCCTCGCGGGATTCGCTGTAATCCCACTGACGCAGGATGGGGCGGTCCAGGTCCGCGCCGGCAGCCTGTTCTTGGGCGTAGAGCAATTCGGCCAGGCCCGGCAGGGTCAGCTGCGGCGGCAGGACGATCTGGCCGTTTTCGTCGAAGAACTTGGCAAACATCTTGGCAAGATCCATGGGGGTTCCTTTACTTTCGATGTAGTTTTGTTTTGACTGCAAAATATAGCACAGAGACGCGCGGCGTCAGCAACACCACGCGAGGATAGTTAAGCGCTGCGGTGCGCTTATGCGGCGTCGATGATGCCGCGCGCCCAGTCCACGACCCAGGCATTCGCCGTCGTGCCCGGAATGACGTTGGGGTTCGAGGCGTACATGGCGTGGACGCCGTTGGCAGCGATGAGGGCGGCCGCGCGGTCAATGCCGTTGCCAATATCGCGCGGGGCATCACACACCGAGTCATCCGGGGCACAGATTTGATACGTGCGGTCCGCGAGCGAACCGAAGCCGTTGGCGCGCTCGCCGCGCATGGTGGCGCCGGGGACGACGGCCTGGATAAGCGAATTGACCGGCAGGAGGGCGACCTCCGCGCCGATGCCGTCCACGGGGTTGCCCGGGTTAATGCCCACGCCGGGCATGCGGCGACCATCCGCGATGACGGCGACGCCGGCGACGTTTTCGGCTGGGATGGGGCCGTTGCCGCCGCCGATGCGGTCCGCGATGTCGCCCACGATGACGGCGCCCTGGGAGAAGCCGGAAAGGATGAACTGCGTGTTGGGGCACTCGCTGTGCATGTAGTTGAGCTCGCCCTCGAGCGTCGAGGTGCCTTCCTGACGGGATTCGTCATAGCTCATCTCGTGCTGCGCGTTGATGTTTTTAAACTGCGCGGTATACGGCAGGGTCCACACCTTGACGTGGTCCGGGGTATAAGCCTGCTGCAGCGGGTTCGTAATAGACAGCATGAACGACCGCGGGTTGGCCGTGGGCGAGAGCGGATTATCGTCCTTCGCGGATTCCCACGTGCCAGGGGCAGAGATGAACTCATAGGCCGGGCACCAGTCCGGTTGCTCGGGCGTGGTCGCGTCCTCGCCCTCGGGGTTGTCCGGGGCGGCAGGATCGAGCGCGTTATCCGTGCTCGTTCCCGTCTGACGCGAGTTGAAGTATTGGACCGCTCCCCCACCGATGACGAGTAGAACGATGACGACAGCGATGACTGTGACAACCTTTTTCATAGTCTTCTTAGAACTACTCCTTCAACGTTGGGGAAAGGTGCCAGCCCCATGCGGACTACATGGGAGCTGGCTGTGCCCCGTTTCTGTACTGCAGTGTTGTCACTGCAGCTAGATTAGCCAGGTGGATTAGCCACAGTAGGCCGCCATGGCGGTATTCGTAATGAGCGCCACGACCTGCTCGTGCGGCAGCTGCGTGCGGCCTTGCTCGATGAGCTGGCCGGCGACAGCGCCGATGGTGACGGAATCCTGGCCCTCGCAGGAGTTCTGGCCCACGCCGAGGAGCTGGTCTTCGACGCCCTCGGTGTTGATGCCAGACTGCGTGAGTGCCGCGAGGTAGTCCGCGTCGCGGTCCACGAGCGGTGCAGGCGCGGGAGCCTCGGAGATGGCGCGGGCGCCCTCGTCCTGGGCCGTGGCGACGGCCGCGGCCTCAGACTCCGGCTCGGAGGATGCGCTCGCTGAAGACTCAGACGCTGACGCCGCCCCTGATGCCGAGGCGGAAGCCTCGGCGGACTCGGAGGAGGGGGCATCGGAAAGCGCGGTGGTCTCCAGCGGGGCGATGGAGGTGGGGGTTTCCTGTTCCACCGTCGCGGAGCCGCATGCGGCCAGCAGGCCGGCGGCGGCGAGGACGGCAGCGGCGAGCGGGGCACGCATTAGTTCTTCTTCTCCTGGATAGCGCCGAAGACCTGGCTTATCTCGCCGTGCTGGAACTTCTGGATCTCACCGCCGGCTGGGATCTGCGCGTAGTCCTCGGTGGGCCAGCCATACACGCCCTGCTCGAAGCCATTGGCGCCCCAGGTGTTGAAGATGTCGCCGTACATGATGACGTGTGCACCAGTGGACGGGGACCAGTAGATGGAGCCGTGCTCGAACTCCTGGAAGGCACCGCCGTTGATAGCCTTCTCGTTACCCTTCGGGAAGCCGAGAGCGGACTCGGGGCCGTTCAGCTCCTTGTACTTCGCGCCGATGGCGCCGTGGACGACGGAGTTGGACTTGTCCGGGTTACGGGTGAGGACGCCGTTCTGGAAGTCCTGGGCATAACCCTCGCCGACCTGGCGCACAGCTGCGGTCGGGTACTTGAGGTCGCCCGTCTCGTAGCCGCCGGCGCCCCACGCGGTGAACATGTCGCCCGGGATGGCCCACGCGCCGGTCTCCGCGGTCCAGTAGATGGAGCCGTGCTCGAAGTGAACGAAGCGGCCCTTGCCGTCCGGAGTCTTCCGCTCGCCGGAGGTGGGGAAGCCCAGCCAGGAGGACGGGCCGCCGATTTCCGCGTAGCGGGCGTTGATGCGGCCGAACAGCGGCTGTGCGCCGGTGCCCGGGGACCAGTAGGCCGTGCCTCCGGTGAAGTCCTCGGCCTTGCCCTTGCCGTCCGCCACGTCGTACTCGTTGTTGACGCAGGTGCCGATGATGCCGCCCTTGGTGGCGGCAGCGATATCGCCCACCGGGGTACAGTCCGCGCCGCGGTCTTCCTTAGACAGACCCAGGGCGTCCGCGACGTACGGGAAGGCCTGCTCCATCTCGAACTGCCAGTATTCCCAGTTGTGGATGCCGGACGGGCGGAACTTGGTGGTGACCGGAACGCCAGCCTTCTTCGCGTAGTCCACGAAGGTCTGGGTGGACATGCGCGAGAGCACTTCGAGGCCGACGCCCGCCATATTGGCCGGCCCCTTGGCCACGGAGCCCGGGGTGCCGAAGTCGTCCTTGCCGGAGCCAGCAGAGACGTAGACGGTCATGTCCTTGAGAGCCTCGATGCCCAGCTTCGGGTCGTGGTCGACCCAGTCCTGAGAGTAGTGCGGGCCCCACATGTTGGTGGAGGTGTATCCGCCCGCATCCATCTGCGCGACCTGGATAGCCTCCGGCATGCCCTGCGTGGTGGTGTCCAGGTAGCCGGAGAAAGAACCGACGAACTTGAAGAGGTCTGGGCGACGCTCGGCCAGGTTCATGGCGGCGGTGCCGCCCATGGAGATGCCGATGACGCCGCGCTGCTCATTGGAGCGGAACTTGTTCTTGAGGATCGGCGTGAGTTCCTGGGTGAGGAAGGTCTCCCACATGTAGTGCTTGCCGTTGTCCGGCTTCTGCCAGTCCGAGTAGAAGGAGGACTCGCCGCCGATGGGCATGACAACGTTGACGTTCTTGTCCGCGTAGAAGGACTCGATGTTGGTCTCGATGGTCCAGCCGGACTCATCGTCGCGCGCACGCAGGCCATCGAGCGCCCAGACCTCCGGGAAGGTCTTATCCGGCTGGGAGTACCAATCGCGCGCGAGCAGGATCTGCACACCCACTTCCTGCTCCGGCATGGCGGCGGACTTCACCCACACCTTAACGTGGCGCGGGGAAAGATACTCGATGCGGTTGACGGACACGCCTTCCGGCAGACCCTCAATCTTCGGATGATCCTCCGTAGAAATCGGAGTGCGCTGCGGCGGGTTGGACGGCGCGAAGGCATCCGAGAGGCTCGAGCCGTTGCTGGAGAGACCATTCGGCAGCGACGACTGTGCGTTGGCGCCCGGCAGCAGGGCCACGCCCACGGCGATGGCGGTGGGCAGAGCGGCGGCAGCGATGCCGCGACGGAGTGCGCGCGGCGTCTGGGCGGTGCGAGAGGGGAAGCGAGATGGTGTGCGCATGAAAGTCCTTTAAAAATCTCTGAAGTGGCGGCGAGGTCACGAGTATTCCCCACCACGCCCGGTACGAGGCGTGGAGAGGAGGCACCGCGGCGAGCCACATTCCGAAGGTTCCCCTCCTCCGGACTGGCAGCCAGGGTGCTGGCGAAGCTGTCTATGTCTATTGTGCGCTCTACCTTAAGTAAAACTTGAGACTTTGTGGGGGAGGACACGCGGAAAAACGCACAAACCCGCGCACCTCGGTGCGAGGTGCGCGGGCGAAGAGCGTGGAGTTTTACCAGGCGTTCATGACGTCGAGAACGCGCTTGTGCGTCTTCACGAGCTGATCGCCGAAGTTGATCCAGTTGTGCTCACCGGTGGCCGGGTAATCCGCGGTGGGGTTAAGACCCATGGCACGAGCCTTGGCCTCCCACAGGCGGGTGGTCGCGAGGGAAAAGCCCTCCAGAGCAATACCGGCGGCCTGGATGTTGGCCGGGATGGACTTATCCTTGGGGCCCGGAACACCCGAGGCGGCCGAGATATAGACGTCCGTGTTGCGCAGACCATTGATCTGGTTGAACGGGTCATTCTCGAAGCGTTGCGGGTTGAGCGAAGAACCGTACATGGCGTTGATGTTGTAGCCGCCCGCATCGAGCAGGGCCATGCGCATGAAGGTGTGAGCGCCCGGCAGAGAGGTGGTGAGGTAGCCGGAGAAGCTCAGCGCCTGGCGGAACTGACCCGGGTGCTTGCCGGCCAGCGTGATGGCGGCGGTGCCGCCCATGGACAGACCCGCAATCGAGTTGTTGTTGCGTGCCACGCCGAAGTTGCGCTCGAGGTAGCCCGGCAGCTCGGAGGTGAGGAAGGTCTCCCACTGGTAGGTGACCGGGTTGATGACGTCATACGTGGCCGGACCCTGCCAGTCTTGGTAGAAGGATGCGGTGCCGCCCACCGGCATAACGAGCGTGATGTTATTCGGCTCGTAGAGACGTGCCGCGTTGACGTCGTTGACCCACGCGTTCGTCTTATCCGTCGCACGGAGGCCGTCGAGCAGGTAGAGGGCCGCGTTGCCGCCGCGCTTCGCCGGCTGAATCTGCACCGGAATAGTGCGGTTCATGGACGGGGACCACACGTCGCAGCGCTGGACCCACCAGCCCACGGGATCCCACGTACATGTACCGGTTGCGTCCGCACGCAGGAAGTCGCGCGGGGCAGCTGAGGCGCGCGGGGCGGCGACGGCGGCGAGGCCGCAGGCGACCACGATGGCCACGAGGACCGCGAGGACGCGCTGAGACACCGTCTGTACCTTGGTCAAGGACAAGGTGAACATGTCTCTCCTTTAAGATTGAAAGAATTCTGATTTCGTCACAAATCTATAACGAAGGTTCTGCAGTAGCTTAGCGGACGAGCGCGAAAAAGTCGCTCCCGCCGGGTGTTGTCCGTTAGCTTCCCAGGTAATCGTCTGGGTTCGAGGACAACTGCAGCGTGCGCCCGTCAGTGAGCGCCCACTTAATATTCGCCATGAAACGGTCAAACGTTAGCGGATCGCGGTAGGTCGCAAAGAGCTTCTGGAAATCTTCGGTCTGCAAAGCCTTGCGTGCCTTGCGCACCTCGTCCTTGTTTATCCAGCTTGGCAGCTCGTCGATATCCACTGCGGAATCCGCCGCCTGCCACTCGCGCGAGAGCAGCTTGTCATGTCCAATGCGCCCCTCCGGCAGGCGCGGCTGACGCGCCGCGAGCGGCGTGGCCAGGCCAATATTGTCGAGCACACGCACGTTCAACGGGCTGCGCGCCGAGGACATACCCATGTTCACTAGATAGAGCGTGGGCGGATCCGTGCGCCCGGTCTCGCGTTCCACCGGCAGCCAGCTGTAGGTCTCCGGGTCCTCGTTCTCGAGGTAGCGCATGGCCAGTGCATCCCCGTCCTCGAGGCCCTTGATGCCCTTGTCGAAGCCGCCCAGCAGCTTATTGTCCGCGTAGTCTGCAATCCCCTTCGGGGCGTCGCCGCGCTCCAGCCTGTTCGCGTACGTCCAGAACTCGCGCTCGTCGACAATGGAAATCTCCCCATCTTCGAAGTATGCCCAATCCACCGGGTGTCCGCGCAGGACCACCGTGAACGCCCAGATACCCAGCACCGCCGCGCTTGCCGATGCCCCCACCGCTTTCAGCGGCACGACGAAGACCGGCAACAGCGCCGCGAAGAGAGGCAGCAAGAGCATGCGGCCATGCATAAAGTCGCCGCCCACGCGCAGCACATAGAGCGTATGTAAGGCAGCGCAACCGACCATGATGGCGACGGCCGCCACGCGCCGCCCGCGCAGCACACCCCCGCGGTACGCGAAGTACCCGACGATGAGCGCCACGAGGACCGGCAGCCACAGCCAGTACGGCCCCACAAAATCCATGAGGTAGGCCCAGCCCTGGCCCCAAGCCGAGTCAGCCGCGGACTTCGCCACCGCGGTATGCGGGGTAAGCAGGCCGTAGTAGCCCATGCGGAAGAGCTCGTACGCCGCCGGCACCGGCAGCGCCGCGCCGAGGATGCCCAGCCACGCGCGCCAGTGACGGTGCGTGGCGAGCAGGACGATGCCCGTGATACCGCCGTAGAGCGCCAACTCCGGGCGCACGAGCCAGGACAGCCCCGCCCAGAAGGCGAGCACGTAGACGAGCGCATTCCTCTCCCCGCGAGCCCATTCAATGAGCAGCCACCACAAGAAAGCGAGATAGAAGATGGCCAGGCCCCACTCGAGGCCCGAGGTAAAGAAGTCGCGCGCCGGCGGCAGCGCCAGATACACCAGCGCACCCGCCGGAACGACGGCGCGGCCCGCGAACACGCGCGAGGTCGCCCACACGGCCGCCGTCATCGCCGCAACGGACAACAGCAGCGCCAGCCACATCACGATGTGTTCGAGGTCGCCACGCGTGATGCGTTGGACCGCATAGATAAGGTATTGCCACAGCGTGGAGGTATTCGCCTCGACGCGCTCTCCCGCGTTAAAGACGGGTCCGTTACCTGCGATGAGGTTGCGCACCGTGCGCAGCACGATGAGGCCATCGTCCGCGATCCAGCGGCGGGTCCACGCACCCCAGAATGAAAAAATACCGATAACAACGACGGAGGCCCACACCGTCCATCGGACGATCAGGTTCTCCCGCGAGGTATCGGTATTCGGCACGAGTAGAAAATCTACCAGCAGTTTAGAAGAAAGCTGGAATCACATACGTGGCAATTGCGATGCATGCGAGCCACAGTAGCGCCAGAATCTGCAGCGCACGGTCCTGGAGCGCAATCTCATCCGGCGCGCCGCCGTTGCCGCGGTCGACGTCTGCAGCGTAGCGCAGGATGGCGATGGTGAACGGCACCATGGAGACCTGGTACCACACTGCGGCCGCGCCATCGACGGAGTTGGACAGCGTAAAGCCCCACAGCGTGTAACTCATGACCACGGCCGTGGCCGCGAGCGTCCACACGAAGCGCAGGTACGTCGGGGTGTAGCCCTCGAGGGACTTGCGGATCTTCGCGCCTGTGCGCTCCGCGAGCAGGATCTCCGAGTAGCGCTTGCCCGAGGCCATAAACAGCGAACCAAATGCCGCGACGAGCAGGAACCACTGGGAGAGGACAATCCCCGCGGCCACGCCGCCAGCCATGGTGCGCAGCATGAAGCCCGAAGACACGAGCGCGATGTCGATCACCGGCATGTGCTTCCAGCCGAAGCAGTAGCCCAACTGCAGCGCGATGTAGACCGCCATGACGATGGCGAGCTCGACCCCCGCCGTCGCGAGGAAGGATAGGCCCACCGAGGCAATGATGAGCACGACGGCCATCGCGTACGCGAGTCCCACCGGCAGCACGCCCGCCGCGATGGGACGGAAGCGCTTGGTGGGGTGTGCGCGGTCCGCGTCCACGTCGCGCGCGTCGTTGATGAGGTAGATGGCCGAGGCCGCGCAGCAGAAAACCACGAACGCCAGCGCCACATCGATGAGCACTCTCGAGTGGAAGAGCGCGTCCGCGCCGGCTGCGGCGGGCGCGGCCAGCACGAGGACGTTCTTCACCCACTGCTTGGGGCGCAGGGCCTTGACCATGCCATCGGCTAGGTTCTTCGGCGGTTGGCGCTTGCGGCCGGTATCGACGCCAGCGGTGTGCGGCTCAGAGTGGAACACACTCTGGGTGCCATCGTCCTTGGGGCTCATGCAGTCTTCTCCTCGCGGGCGGAATCAAGTTCAAAGAGGGCGCAGGTCGTGGCCGCGCCCAGGGCGGCGCCCAGCGCCGTGTCCGACGGGTAGTGTACGCCCAGCACCATGCGCGAGCACATCATGACGGGAATACCCAGCAAGAATGCCGGGTTTCCCGTGACGCGCGTCGCACCAACAAGGAACGCCGTCGTCGACGTCGAGTGCGAGGACGGGAAGGACAGCTTAGAAGGCGTGCCCACGCCCACCCGCACGTACGGGTAGTCCGGACGCTTGCGTCGCACGATGCGCTTGATGATCACCGAGGCCGCATGCGCCGAAAAGGCACTCACGCCCACGCGCGCCCAATCACGCACGCGATCACTATCCCCGCGTCGGTACGCAAGCCCCGCGAGCACCGCCGAGGTGCCCATCCAGCCGAGCGCATGCTCGCCAAAGTGGCTCAAACCCCGCGCGGTGGGCAGCACGCCCGGCTTATCAAACGCGACCTCCTGGATCTTTTCCAGGATGTGGGATTCCGCGACGGAAAGCTTCCCCGGAGGATTACTGCGCATCGAAGACCTCCCGCCACGAGTCGCGCGAGGTAAGCTCCGGCAGCGCCGCACGGTACTGCGCCTTCAAGCCGTCGAAGTTCTCCTCAATCTCGCCCAACAACTCACGAGTCTGCTTGACCAAGTCACGCGCCAGATCACGGTCGCGCTTGCGGAACGCCACGCCCGTGCCGCCCGCCGTGGAGACCGTCGCCGAATCCACGCGTGCCAGCGTGAACCAGCGCGCCTCCTCCGGCGTGAGGTTGAGCTGCGGCGCGGTGTGATGCGCCGGGTCTTCCTTCTTGAGCAGATGCAGCGCCGCCTTGGCGGCCCACGGCAGCTTCTTCACCTTGCCCAGGCGTCCGCCCACGTTCTTGCGCGGCACACCCGGCGCGCCCGTCGGCGCCGGCAGGTCCGAGGCGGACGGGAGGATGACGGCGTCCGAGTAGTTCTGGCGAATCTTCGCAATGCGCGGCAGCGAGGTCTCCAGGATGTCGAAGAGCTGATCCGGCCCGGCCAGGAAGTCCTTCATGGCCTCGAGCTGGATGGCCATGGTCGAGTACTCCATGCACATCGTGTGCTTGAGCGACGACTTGAAGATGGACTTGGTAATGCCCTTGACGTCACCCTCGTGGTAGAGCGCCGCCACGATAAGGCGGTTGCGCAGGTGGAAGTACGCCTGCCAGTCGATGGCGTCGTCCTTATCCGCCCACGCCATGTGCCAGATCGCGGCACCCGGCCACGTCACCGTGGGGAAGCCATTCGCCGCGGCACGCAGCGAGTACTCCGTGTCATCCCACTTGATAAAGAGCGGAAGGGGCTGGCCAATGGTCTCCGCGATGACGCGCGGGAACAGGCACATCCACCAGCCGTTGTACTCGACGTCCACGCGGCGGTGCAGCGCGCGCGAGTCGTACTTCTTCGGGTCCAGATGCGACTGCGCGTCACCAATCGCGCGCAGCGGGTACTTCGCGAAGTCGTGGTCGTACACAGCGTGCTCCGCCGCACCCCACATGAAGTCCGCGCGGTTGACGCGCTCACCCGTGGTGCGCAGCTGGCTGCGCTCCTGCAGGTTGAGCATCTCGCCGCCCACCACGAACGGACGTGCCGCAAAGCGCGCGACCTGCAGTGCGCGGTACACAGAGTCCGGCTCGATCGCGATGTCATCATCCATGTAGAGGATGTACGGCGCGTCCGTGTTCTCAATGGCCTCGAACATAATGCGCGAGTAGCCACCCGAGCCGCCCAGGTTGCCCTGGCGGAACTCGCGGAAGCGCTCGCCAAAGTGCGCCACGGCCTCGGCGTATCCCGGCTCGTCCGCCGGGTGCTGGTTGCCTTGGTCCGGCATGAGCACGTACTCGATGACGTCATCCACGAACGGGTCCGAACGCAGCGCATCGAGCGCCGCCACGGCATCGGTCGGGCGGTTGAACGTCGGGATACCCACCGCGACCTTGCGCGGCTGGACCGGGTACTCCGTGCCATCCGGCAGCGTCTGCGGCTTGGGCGCGTGCGGCGCGCACCAGGCGGCATTCCGTAAAGTCGTGTCGGCGCTAGCCGACACGTCGAACCACAACAGGCCGCCGTCCTCGAAGTTGCGCAGCGGCAACTCGAACTCGTGGTGACCAGTCTCCACGTCATGGTGCGCGATGGAGATACGCTGGCCGTCTTCCTTCGAACGGTAGAAGGACAGCGTGGCCAAGCCCTCTACCTCGACGGAGAGGACCACGGATTCCAGCTGCGACCAGCGGCGCCAGTACGCGGCCGGGAATGCATTGAAGTAGGTCTCGAAGGAGACCTCGGCGCCGGCAGGCACCGTCACGGTCGTGCGGTTCGACCAGCGCGGGCGGTTGTTATTCTGCTTCGCCTCGAGCAGGTAGAGCATGCGCACATCGTTCGGCTCGCCGCGCTTGGGCAGCAAGATGCGCGCGAGCGGTTCTTTGGCCTGGGTGCCGGTGGCTTCAGTGGCCGAGGAAGTAGACACAGTTCTCCTTGATGTAGGGACGTCTTCTGCCGAACTAGCCTAATTGTTTTCAGCGCGGTTGCCGCGTTGCCACGACCAAGCAGGCCATGCCTATACAAAAAAGGACAGCACCGAGACGACTGTGTCTCAGCGCTGTCTTCGAAGATCCTCTAGCCGAACTAGAAGTCTTGGGAAAGCAGTTACAGTACTTGTCTGCAACTTTCTCCGTGAGTATGGCAGGAACGGAAGGTTGTGTAAACCTGCAGTAGAACTCGTCTACGAACGAGTGCACCGGCTTGTTCAGCTACGGAATCGCGCCGCACACGTAGACAACCTTCTCGACTCCAACCCGCATGCGCGACTGCACGATGCAACAGAAATAGTTCGTTACATAGATCCAGGCCTCCGTAGCTGGCTCACGATTCTTCAGCTTTAGCGCGAAACAAAAGCCCTAGCTAACGTATGCATTGTCTTCACGGCATGACACCTGAACCGGTATCTCACAAGTGTGCCTCTAGCGGACATGGTGACGCATTGTAAGGCGCGTCCTGGCTGCTCTCGCACAAATCCTGCTGCCACGCCCAGACGCACATACACTTAAATCATGCGTATCCTCCCCACCCTCGCCGCCGCGTCCTTGCTCTTCCTTGGCCCTGCCGCTCCCGCCTTCGCGGTGGAGCCCTCCACCGTCACGGTGGATGACCAAGCAGACCTTCTCACTTCTGAGGAAGAATCCCAGCTCAAGGAGGACGCCAGCAACGTCACCCTACCCGAGAGCGTCACCGCTATCGACTTCGTCACGTTTGAAAGCAACGACGACAATCTCAATGACACCGTGCGCTTCTATACCGGCGACCACGGGCTCCATGACGCTTCGGGCGAGAAATACGCCGACGGTCACCTCATCGTCGCCGTGGGCATGGACCCGCGTCGCATGGGTGTCTACGCCGGCGAGGACGTCGCAGGCGACCTCAACCTCCGCGACGAGAAGCGTCTCGAGGCAATTACCGACGAAATGCGCGGGCTCCTCGCGGACGAGAAGTACAAGGACGGCATGCTCCGTGGCGTGCAGGCCGCTGCCGATACCAATCTCACCGCCAAGGACTCCAACGACGGCCTCGTGGGCGGCATTATCGGCGGCACCTTCGGCGTCCTCGGCCTCGGTGCTGCGGGTACCGCAATAGCGGCCACCCGCAAGAAGAAGGCCAAGAAAGCCCGCGAGGACTGGGACTATATCCTGGCCCACCACGGCGACATCGCGCAGCGCCTCGACCAGATCAATGTCCGCGCCCATTCGCTCAGCTCTCCCCTGGCGAATGACACGCTGCGCGCCCAGTGGGAGGACGTGCGCCGCGAGTTCCTCGCCGCCCACGCGTCCATGCCGACTGCCCCCGCCGACGACAAGGAGTTCCGTGCCAAGGCAAGCGAGCTTGCCGATGCCCGCTCTGCCGTCGAAGCCGCGGTGAACGCCGAGGCCAATATCGAGGAACTCGCCCGCATGGAGCACGGCAACACCGAAGTCCGCCGTCGTGAGCTCACGGATCTCCATGAGGACGTCCTCGCCGCCACCACCAAGGCGGAGGGTGATCTCAAGGGCAAGCTCGAGGTGCTCGACGCCCGCGTCCTGGAGCTGCGGAAATACATCGATGCCCCCGATTTCATGGACACCTACGCCGGCATCCTCGGCGATTACAAGGTCCTCATCGACGCACTCCAAGACCAGCTCTACGCCGCCTCCAACATCGAGCGCGAGGACCACAGCGCCGCCACGCTTGCCGATGCCGCCTGGCGCCCCGGCGTCGGCTCCTACTATGTCCCTTATGTCGTCATCAACGACTGGCACCAGTCGGACGTCGCCGCCCACGCTCAGGCAAGTTCGGATTCTGGCGGCGTCTCCACGGGCTACTCCTCCGGCGGATTCTCCGGCTCGGGCGGATCCAGCTCGTTCTAAGAAGGACTTACATGACTAATTTGTTTATCGTTCGCCACGGCGAAACCGCCTGGTCGCGCACTGGCCAGCACACCTCGACCACGGATCTGCCGCTCACCGAGAAGGGCCGCGAGCAGGCGAAGGCGCTCGCGGGTGTCCTCGACCCTGACCAATTCGACACGGTTTACTGCTCCCCGCGCCTGCGCGCACAGGAAACCGCCCAGCTCGCCGGATTCTCGGACTATCAGGTCACCGAGGACCTCGCCGAGTGGAACTATGGCCAGTACGAGGGAAAGACCCGCCAGGACATCATCGCCACCATTCCCGACTGGCAGATCTGGACCCACGGTGCTCCCGGCGGCGAAACCCCAGAGCAGGTCGCCGCACGGCTCACGCGTTTCTACAACCGCATGATCGATACCGGCGACGAGCGCATTCTCGTCTTCGCCCACGGCCACGCCCTGCGCGTGCTCGCAATGACGTGGTTGGGCATGCCTCTGAGCTTCGGCTCGCAACTCCCCCTCGATACCGCGACCGTCTCGCTCCTCGGCCACTACCGCGGCCGCCGCGCGCTCAAGAAGTGGAACAGCCGCGTGGGCAGTCTTTAGGCCGACACCTGCGGCACCAGCGTGCCGTCTTCTCGTTCTTCGACGCCGTCTCCACGAATGAGTCCGCCGCGGAACTCATGGACCATGAGGCCCTGGCGGAGATCGCTCGCCAGCTCGTGGCCACGCTGCGTGACTACAAGTACCCGCCGGACAAGGCACCGGAGGCCATCAAGCTTGTTATTGAGCAGATGGAGAAATTCGCGCCGAGGTATTCGGCACAGGCACGCGAACATGATGAATTCTAAATGGTGACCGCTTCGGTTGCGTCCGCTGTTGACGTGACGACATCCACGATACGAGATTGCATGTCAAAGCACATCGATGCCCGGCATTGAGTCCTCTCCTTGTACCGCGTATCATGGCAAATGACATGAAAGCGCGCCGCCGGATTGTCACCAACAGCAGGAAAGCCCCGGCTTTTTAGGGCACCGAGGCTTCCCCGGTGAGACTAGCTAGCCAGCCACTGATCGATTGCGACGATCAGGTAATTGGCTGCCAGCGTCCCGAGGGTCTGGGTTGCGATTGCACCAACAATCGCGATCCAGACCTTCTTCTTATTATTGCCGCCACGCGGGGGCTCCAAGTCAGAAGAGGACATCCATCTCACCTCCCTTCATCAGGTAGGCGGAACCCGATCCCTCCGACAGAAACTGCCTGGACAATCGGCCCCCGACCCCCATATATGGCGGTGGAGACCGCTCGGGAAACCCGAACCAACAGCACCGTCAAAAGGGAAGCACTTACGCGCTCGCCGACCACATTACCGGAGCACAATAGTCCACGAGATGTAATTCAGAACGGCCTCGGTTCGACCCCGAAAGCAGGGAGACTTTCTGCCCCAAGAACGCACAACCCGTGGCCGCGTTTGTGCGGTCACGGGTTGTAATGCAGCTACAAGGCGCAATTTAGACGTTGACGGGCGCGTCCTCAGAAATCGGCTCGATGCCGAGCTTGCCCAGCATGTAGAGCACGCGGGCCTCGAGGTCGTCCGCGAGCTCGCGGGTTTCCTCGACGGTGGTGGCGGGCTCGATGTCCCAGATCTTGATGTCCTTGCCAGCCTCGTCGCGCTCAAGGTCGCGGCCAAGGTAGACGATGTAATCCGGCATGGCGACGGTGCGTACCTCATCGAGGTAGCGGGCCGGGTCCTCGCCCAAGCCACGCTCGCCGAGGACGTGCGCCATGTGGGAATCCGAGAGGTTCTCTGGGTGCGTGACAGCAGCATCGACATACAGCGCATCGCCCGCGCGCTTCTTGGTGAGCGCGACAGCAGCGGCAGCCAGTGAAGGATCCACACCAGACGCGAAACGAACGTGCACGCGGTGCTGGCCAAAGTATTCGGAGATCTCGCGCTCGACCATGACCGGAACAAACTCGTCGAGCGTCGCGCGCTTGAGGTGGCGAGCGATAACCTCATCCAGCTTCGAGTCAATCTCTTCCGCGGAGAAGCTATGGCCGTAGGACTCGTGAAGGTCCTTGCGCAGGGTATCGAGGGCATTCTGGATGTTGAGCATGATTATTCACCCACTCACTTTCTTATCTCGTTAACCTACTGTTAACTTTAGCAAGGGTAATGGGAGTGGTCAAATAGTGGGAACCAACCCAGCAATTCGTGTCATGAAAGTTTGAGCTATCGCTGCAGGTAGGTCGCTATCTCTTCAAGTGCCTCGGGCGAGCCAACTTCATAATCAAGCAGCGGAAGCTCAGTGACGGGCACGTCAGGCAACGCCGCGCACAGCGTCGCGAGCGCTTCTTCCTCCACCGCGCGCCGGCCAGGCAGCGCCGCCGGAGATCGGCGGTTAATGAACAACCCTCCCACCGGTATGCGATGCTCGGCGAGCTCCGCGTAAAGCTCAATGGTCTCCATGACCGGCAGGCGCTCGGCCGTGAGCACGATATTGAAGGTCGAGGACCGCAGCGCGTCACGCAGATGCGCGAAGCGCGTGCGGCGGCGATAAAGGATGGAACGCAACTCCGCGTCACGGCGCTGCGACTTGGTCTCGCCACCGAGCGAGCCGACGACGTCCGCGAACTTATCCGCTTTATCGCGGCGCTTGAGGAGACCATCCGTCCACGCGCTCATGAGCTCGGGCAACGCCATGAGACGCGCGGTATGCCCGGACGGAGCGGTATCAAAGATGATGTGATCGTAGGAGCCCTCGTGGTCCTCGATAAGGACGGCCATCTGCTCGAGGAGCGCAGCTTCATGCGTGCCCGGGGAGGCTGCGGCAAGCTCCAGATGCTTATCGACTTCCTTATGGAGGCGCTCCGGCATGTGGGCGCGCATGGTCTCCCCCGCCTGCGCGAGGTGAGCGCGGGTCGCCTTCTCCGGGTCCAGCTCCACGAGGTCGAGGTTCTCGCGCACCGTCACAGGTTCCGGACCGATCTCCTGATGCCACAGGTGGCCCAGATTGTGGGCAGGATCGGTGGAAACAACGAGGACGCGTTCCTGCTTCGAGCGGCCCAGCGCGTAGGCATTCGACAACGTGGTTTTCCCCACGCCGCCCTTGCCGCCAAAGAACGTTAGCAACAGCTCATCCCCTCAATCGGCGACCGATCCATGCCCATGCGTGTATGCCATTCGTGCAGGTCTTCGTAGATAACCGGGAGCAACTCAATCGTGTAGAAGCTCGCCGGATTCGGGATGCCCAGCGCCTCGGAGAGAACCAGGAGACGAAAGAAGTCGTCCTCGTCCCGGCGCGCCCGGGAGAACTCGCGCCGGTACGGCGCGGCGTAGAACTCTTTGAGCAGACTGGTGAGGCTCATACAGACTTAGGCCACCGGGGCATCGGCAGTCTGACGCACCGGATGCGGCGCGTCCGTGTCCTCGTCACTCCACTCGACGGGCGGGGCCTTGCGTGCCGCAGAGACGGCGCCGATAACCTCGACGATGACCCACACCGCAGCAACAACGATGACGACGTCCATAGCGAAGAGCAGCCAGTTCTGGGCAGCCCACAGCGTGCCCAGCTGCTTGACTGCAGCCCACAGAGACATCGCGGTAACGAAGACGAGCGGGATGGCGACCGGCCACGTGGGGCGGCGCAGATGCGTGAGAATGACCGTGATGACGGCGAGCGAAAGACCCGCCATGAGCTGGTTCGTAGTACCGAAGAGCGGCCAGATCGTCATGCCGCCGGAACCGTCCGCGCCTTGCGAGAAGGTGAGGGCGAAAGCGATGCCCACCGCGATCGACGTTGCGCCGAGGGCACCAATCTTGAAGCCCATGATCTCGCCGATCTCCTGGACGACGAAGCGCTGGAGGCGCACGCCGGAGTCCATTGTCGTCGCCGCAAAGAGGACGGCCATGGTCGCAAGGATGGTTGCGGACAACGAGGTGGAAATACCCAGGCCCTCGTTGATGAGGTTGCCGCCGCCCTCAACGAAGGCGGACACACCGCCGGCGTTCCACTCGGAGTAGATCTGCTCCCAGTCGGCGAGCGTCTTGAAACCGGAGGTCGTGGCGATAATGGTGCCCAGTGCAAGAAGGCCCTCGCCGACGGCACCGAAGTAACCAACAAAGCGAGCGTCTGTCTCCTTATCGAGCTGCTTCGACGACGTGCCAGAGGCAACCATGCCGTGGAAGCCGGAAATCGCGCCGCAGGCAATGGTAACGAAGAGCAGCGGGAAGATACCGGGTGTTTCCGCCGGCAGGTTGTCGCGCAACGCCGGTGCGACGACGTCGGGCGCGGTGAAGAGGAAGGAAGCGTAGAGGATGCCCAGGCCGATGAACAGCTGTAGGCCGTTGATGTAGTCGCGCGGCTGAAGCAGCATCCACACCGGCAGCAGCGAGGCGATAAACGCGTAGACGAACAGAACGATGATCCACACGCCGTTCGCCGGGATGCCGAGAACGGTCTCCGGCAGCACGATGGGGAAACGATCACCGATGATCATGAGCGTGTAGAGCGCAACGACGCCCACAACAGAAACGAGCGGCAGCGACCACTTGAGACGGTAGATGGCCTGGCCCACGAGGAGCGCGACGATGATGGCGCCCCACGTCGGGATAACGGAGGTCGGCGTCGAAACCAGCAGATTGGAGATGACCACACCGAAGGCGGTGTTCACCATGAGCAGGAGGAGGAAGATGACGACCAGGAAGAGGTTGCGGCCACGCGCACCGATGTAGCGCCCGGAGAGCGTACCGATGGACTGGCCGCGGTGGCGCTGGGAAGCCCACAGCGCGCCGAGGTCATGCATACCCGCCATGAAGACGGTGCCGATGGTCACCCACAGGAAGGCCGGTAGCCAACCCCAAATGACGGCGACGGCCGGGCCGATGATGGGCGCCGCACCCGCGACCGAAGTGAAGTGGTGACCCCACAGCACGTACTTATTCGTCGGCACGTAGTCGACGCCGTCCTCCATGGTGTGGGCAGGCGTCTTATAGCTATCGGAGAGTCTATAGATTCTTGAGCCTAAAAATTTTGAGTACAAGAAGTAGCCGACGGCCATCATCGAAAGACCGATGGCCATAAGGATGAGAGAGTTCATACCAATCCTCCGTGTGCTGCGGTTCACATTAATTGGGAGGATTATGGCACATCACGAGATGGGGCGCCATCGCGCGTGAGTGATGGGGGTATTTTCCACCCATCACGCGAACCGCTACCGTTATTTCGGGCTGCGCAAAGGCTCGGTGCATACAAGTTCGCCGGCTTCCACCATCTCGTTGAGCACACGACGAATACCGCCCACCGATATGCCCGCCGCCGCGAGCTCACGACTCGATGCCGTCACATGTTCCTGCACATAGTCGATCACAGCATCCCGAGACTTCCCTCCGCTTGCAGCAGCTCTCTCCGTCCTCGTCACGTCGCGCTGTGGGAAGACAAGTTCACACGCCGTCAGAGAGTCACGCGGTTCTGGCGGCGGCAGCACATGCCGCAGAAGTTGATCAAGGATTTCGATACAGCCGGTTGCACGATGAAGTGCCCCGCCGTGCGTGTGTTTATCCCCGCAGTTCAGAACGACTAACTGCGCGCGAAAACGGCACACCCCACAACACAACACTGCACACAACACTCAGCACGTGCGCGTGTTGTGTTGAGTGTTATGTGCAGTGTTAAAGGTCGAAGCTTCGCGACCTCAGCGGAGGAGACTTAGTGACCGCGCTCCTGCTCAAGGGCTTTGCCCTCATTCCAGAACGGTGCCAGCTTGTTGTCGAACATGGACAGCGCCGAGGCGATGGCCATGTGCATGTCGAGGTACTGGTACGTGCCCAGGCGGCCGCCGAAGAGGACTTGATTGTCCTTAGCCTCGGCCGCCGCGCGCTTGCGGTAGGCCCCGAGCTTGGCGCGGTCCTCCGGGGTGTTAATCGGGTAATACGGCTCGTCGCCGGACTCGGCGAAGCGGGAGTACTCCTTCATGATGACCGTCTTATCGGTCGGGTACTTATCCGCGCGCTCCGGGTGGAAGTGACGGAACTCGTGGATGCGGGTGTAATCCACGTCCGCATCGTTGTAGTTCATGACCGGGGTGCCCTGGAAGTCGCCGGTAGGCAGAACCTCGAGGTCAAAATCGAGCGTGCGCCAACCGAGCTCGCCCTCGGCGTAGTCGAAGTAGCGGTCGAGGGGGCCGGTGTAGACGACGGGTGCGTCCGGATTGGCGGCACGGATGTCGTCGCGAACTTCGAACCAGTCAGTATCGAGGCGGACCTCGATGTTCTCGTGGTCAGCCATCGCGTGCAGCCACGCGGCATAGCCATCGACGGGCAAACCCTCGTAGGTGTCATTGAAGTAACGGTTGTTGAAGGTGTAGCGCACGGGCAGGCGCGTGATATTGCCGGCCGGCAGCTCCTTCGGATCGGTCTGCCACTGCTTTGCGGTGTAATCACGGATGAAGGCCTCGTAGAGCGGACGGCCGATGAGCGAGATGGCCTTCTCTTCGAGGTTGGTGGCTTCCTCCGGGGAGAACTCGCCGGCCTGCTCGGCGATGAGCGTGCGGGCCTCGTCCGGGGAGTAGTAGCGGCCGAAGAACTGGTTGATAAGGCCCAGGCCCATGGGGAACTGGTAGGCCGTGCCGTCGTGCATGGCAAAGACGCGGTGCTGGTAGTCCGTGAACGACGTGAACTTATTGACGTAGTCCCACACGCGTTTATTCGAGGTGTGGAAGAGGTGGGCGCCGTACTTGTGGACCTCAATGCCGGTCTCGGGTTCGGGCTCGGAGTAGGCGTTGCCGCCCAGGTGGTTGCGGCGCTCGACGATGAGCACCTTTTTGCCCAGCTGCGAGGCAGCCCGCTCGGCGACGGTGAGGCCGAAGAAGCCGGATCCAACAACGATGAGGTCATAAGAAGTCATGGCTCCCAGCTTAATGGGAAAAGGCTCAAAGAAAGGCAGCGGCGTGTCGCAACAGAGTTCACACTTTTATCAGCTTTAACATTGGCCCCAAACGTGTACTCTCGTCGCGGCAGCATGCTGCGACCAATCCGAGGAGTCCTCACCGTGCAGTTACGACGTATCAATAGACGCCAGCGTTCCGTGTGGACGCCGGTAGCCGCCGTCATCGCGTCCGTCTCCGTGTTTGCCGCCGCAGCCTTTGGCGGCCACGACATCCTCAAGACGCAGGAGATCGGCTCTGGTCCGATTGACCCGGCGGTCAACTCGGCGTCTTTCGCCGATGGCGCCACGACCGTTGTTGACGATCCGGCCATCGCTTCCCAGGGCGAGGGCGACGGCCCGCGCGCGGTGAAGGAATTCCACCGCGACGAGGCCTTCTCCCAGTTCGCGCTCACGTGGTCCGGCGAGCGCGATATCGCCGCGTTCGTCCGCGCGAAGCAGCCGGATGGCTCGTGGTCCGAGTGGTACGACGCCTCGCCTATCGGCAACGAGAGCAGCAACGGCAAGACCGGCACGGAGCTCATCTATGTGGGCCAGACCAATGACGTCCAGGTCTCCGTGGGCAACGTCGACCTCTACCAGGACAATAACGACAGCATCCTCGACCAGGCAGCGAATACCATCAACCCGTTGCTCACCAACGTGGGCGATATCGCGCCGGTCGCGGACACCATGCCCAGCGACCTCGACGTCGTCTTCATCGACGGCAAGGCGCAGTCCGGCATCGCGCCGGTCGCAGACTACCGCGACGCAGGCATGCCGTCCGTCGTCTCCCGCGCAGGCTGGGGCGCCAACGAGGGCATCCGCTGCCAGCAGCCGACCGATGACGGCTACGTCAAGGCACTCACGCTGCACCACACCGCGGGCTCCAATAGCTACACGCAGGCAGACGCCGCTGCGCAGGTGCGCGGCATCTACGCCTACCACGCCCAGACCCTGGGCTGGTGCGACATCGGATACAACGTGCTCGTGGACAAGTTCGGCACCATCTACGAGGGCCGCTACGGCGGACTCGACCGCGCCATCCAGGGCGCGCACGTGGGCGGCTTCAACTCCCACAACTGGGGCATTTCCATGATCGGCAACTACGAGACCGCGCAGCCAAGCCAGGAGATGCTCGACTCCGTCGCCTCCATCGCTGGCTGGAAGGCCGCGAAATCCGGCTTCTCCCCGTCGTCGACGACCTCGCTGACCTCCGGTGGCTTCAACGGTGCGCGCTACGCCGCGGGCCAGACCTACACCGGCCCGGCCTTCATGGGCCACTCGGATCTGCACTACACGCAGTGCCCGGGTGCGAATACCATTGCCCGCTGGGACGAAATCCGTGCGAAGGCGACGACGAAGTACAACGCCATCAAGAACGCCGGCGGCGCTGCGGATGACCTCAACATCAACGACGGCATCAATGACGGCTGGGACGAGTCCCAGGCGCAGGAGAACAACACGAGCTCGGATCACTCCTCGACTCCGGAGACCCCGAACTCGAATGCCACCTCGTCTATCGGCGGCACCGAGGTTCCCATGTCCACCATCGAGGCGATCATCGGCATCGCAGCGGCACTCATCGGCATCGTCGCAGCCTCGAACGTCGACGGCATGAAGGTCGATCAGAAGGCCGAGCTCGCCGGCGGCATCACCGTGGGCGAGGTCCCGAATATCGTGTCGAAGGTCATCGCCGTGACCGGCAACGAGGGTCTGGCCGAGACGTGGACCGCGGTCCTCAACGCCTTCGGCCCGGTCCTCGGCCTGCCCGTGGGCGGCCCGGACCTCAAGGACGTCGACTCCCAGCTCGTCTCCCAGCTGTTCACCAACGGCGTCGTCCTGTCCAGCAAGGACACCGGCACCCACGCGCTCGTGGGCGATATCGCTCGGAAGTGGGCCGAGAACCCGGAGGCATTGGGCCTGCCCACCTCAGACGAATACAAATCCGCAGACGGCACGACCATCCGCGTTGACTTCCAGGGTGGCTACATTACGTTTGACCCGACCAGCGGCCAGGCTCAGGTCTTCACCAAGTAAGACGCACACGAAAAATACGCCCCTCGGGGCGCATTTTTTATGCGATATTTAAGCCCAGTCCAGACTGCGCTCCACCGCGCGCTGCCAGTCGGCAAAGATGTCGTCCCGGTTGGCCTGCGGCTCCCACGTCTTATCCGGGGCAACGAGTCCCTCGAGTTGCTCGAGGTTTTCCCACACGCCAGCGCCGAGCCCTGCGGCGAACGCAGCGCCAAGCGCAGTGGTCTCAATCTCGCTCGGGCGCGTAACCTTCGCGCCCATAATGTCAGCCTGCAGCTGCATGAGGAGGTCGTTGGCGACCATGCCGCCGTCCACGCGCAGCTCTGTGAGCGCAACGCCCGAGTCCGCGACCATCGCCTCCACGACCTCGCGGGTCTGGAAACACGTGGCCTCGAGCGCGGCGCGCACGATGTGCGAGCGGTCCGCGAATCTGGTCAGGCCCACAATCACCCCGCGCGCGTCCGGCCGCCAGCGCGGAGCAAAGAGCCCGGAGAAAGCCGGCACGATGTACACCCCGCCGTTGTCCTCCGCTGCAATGCTTTCCGATGCCGCCGCCGTCGGAATCATCCCCAGCTGGTCCCGCAACCACTGGATAAGCGCGCCGCCTACGGCGACGGAGCCCTCGAGGGCGTAGGTGGGGGCGACATCGGAAAGCTGGTACGCGACGGTGGTGAGCAGGCCGTGGTCCGAAAAGTGCGGCTCGGCGCCGGTATTGTGCAACAGGAAGAGCCCGGTGCCGTAGGTGTTCTTCACCTGTCCCGGGGTAAATCCGGCCTGGCCGAAGAGCGCAGACTGTTGGTCGCCGAGCACACCCATGATGGGCACGCGGGAGAGCGTCCCGCGGTGTCGCACCACGCCGAAGGCGCCGACGGAGGGGAGGATGTGGGGAAGCATCTGGACCGGAACCCCCACCTCACGGCAGAGGTCCTCGTCCCACTCGAGGGTATTCAAGTCCATGAGCAGCGTCCGCGACGCATTGGTCACGTCCGTCGCGTGGATCTCGCCATCCGTGAGATTCCACAGGAGCCACGCGTCGATGGTGCCGGCGAGCAGTTCGCCGTTCTCGGCGCGTTGCCGGGCCCCCTCCACGTGGTCGAGGATCCAGGCAATTTTGGGCCCTGCCGGATAGGAATTCGCGAGCAGGCCGGTCTTCTTGTGCCATTTATCGGCGGGCTCGTGGCGGCCCGCGGTACGGGTGTCCTGCCAAACGATCGCGTTATAGATAGGCTCGCCGGACTCCTTGTCCCACACCACTGCCGTCTCGCGCTGGTTGGTAATGCCGAGCGCGGCGACATCCGCCGCGGTGATGTCGAGCTCCACCATCGCCGTGGAGACGGCGCGGCGCGTGTTGTCCCAGATCTCGCGCGGATCGTGCTCAACCCAACCCCGGCGCGGAAGGATTTGCTCGTGCTCGTACTGTGCAGAGGCGACGATGTGCCCCTCCTCGTTAACGAAGACGCAACGCGTCGAGGTGGTCCCCTGGTCGATGGCGGCAATCAGCGGCATTAGAACCAGCGCTCCAGCACTGTGGCCACCCCGGCTTGATGGTTCGGGGTCGTCACTTCGTCGGCCGCCTCCTTCACAGCGTCCGCGGCGTTGCCCATGGCCACGCCACGTCCAGCCCAGCGCAGCATCTCAATGTCATTGGGCATATCGCCAAACGCGATGGTCTCGTCTTGTGCGACGCCGTAGTGATCCGCGAGCCAGGTAAGCCCCGTGGCCTTGGTGATGCCCGGCGCGGCAATCTCGAGGATGCCCTCGTCCATGGAGAAGGTCACGTGTGCCTCATCAGGATCGACGTGCGGGGCAATGAGCTCATAGAGCTCCCGCGAGCTGTACTCCAGGTTGCGCAGAATGAGCTTGACGCAGGGGACCGAAATAACTCCCTCCGTCGTATCCTTCTTGAACTCCCCAAATAGATCATCGTCGCCGTAGGCGGGATCCACGACGAAGAGTTCCGCCACGTTGTCACGGGTCGACGTGCCAGCGCGCTCGGCGCCCACGGCGATGCCCCCGTAGCGCGCCATGACGGACTGCGCGGTCTCGACGATGGTGGTAAGCGTCTCCGGCTGCAGCTCATGAGCGAGGACCACCTGATCTGCCGCGGAGTCGTAAATGACGGCCCCGTTGCTCGTCACGCAGAGCGGACGCACAGGAATCTGTTCGAGCACCGGCGCGATCCACCGGAACGGACGGCCCGTCGCCAACGCGAAGTGGGTTCCGGATTCGACCGCGCGCGCCACGACGTCGCGGGTGCGCTGCGTGACGCGGTGGTTGGGATCGAGGAACGTTCCGTCGATATCGCTGGCGATGAGCCGTGGGATCACTTTTTTAAGTTTCCTTCTTCAGACGGCGCCAGGCGCGTCGCACCCGGCGGGCGAGCCGCTTATCTTCCTTGATTTCCTTCTGTGCGGCGGCGCGATGGGCCTTCTCCGCGCGGGCGCGGGCCTTGGCCTCGCGCTCGGCATGATCCATGCGGTTGGCTTCATCGAGGGTCGGCGCGGTGCCGCCCATCGCGGCCGGGCGCCAGTCGAGCCCGTCCTCGAACGGGCCGTACTCCTTGTCGTATCGGGTACGGACCTCCGAGAGCAGTGCCTGCATCGCGGCCTTGAGCGTCGCGATGTCGGTGTCCGGGTCCCCGGTCCTAGTAATGGGCTCGCCCACCTGGATGATGACCGGCGTCTTGGTGCGGCCGAGGTGCTTCTCGCCGCCCTTCGTCCATATGCGCTGGGAACCCCACGTCACCATGGGAATGAGCGGCACGTCTGCGGTCGCGGCGATGCGCGCCGCACCGTTCTTGAAGTCCTTGAGCTCGAAGCTGCGGGAGATCGTGGCCTCCGGGAAGATCGTCACGAGACGACCGGAGCGCAGGTGGAGCACGGCGGCATCGATAGACGAGGCACCCGCCGAGCGGTCCACCGGTACGTGCTTCATCGTGCGCATGAGCCAGCCCACGACGGGGACATCGAAGATTTCCTTCTTCGCCATGAAGCGGGTGAGGCGACGCCCGCGGATATACGGCGGGATTTGGCCAAAAATGAAGTCGTAGTAACCCGTGTGGTTCATCGCGAAGAGCGCGCCGCCGAACTGCGGGACATTCTCCGCGCCGTAGACAGAAATCTGGATGCCCTGCGCCCGCATGATCCGGTTGAGAACAGCAATAATGCCCTGGTAGACCGGCTCGCCCGCCTCAGCGTGGCGCGGGAGCTTCTCAAGCGAGACTGGGACGTGGACGAAACCTTCGCGAATATCCATGGTGCCCTACTTCACCGGCGTGAGGACGTCCTTGCCCACGAACGGGCGCAGCGCCTCGGGCACGACGACGGAGCCGTCAGCCTGCTGGTGGTTCTCCAGGATGGCAACAAGCCAGCGGGTGGTCGCAAGCGTGCCGTTAAGGGTCGCGGCGAACTGGGTCTTGCCGTTCTCGTCGCGGTAGCGGGTGTGCAGGCGGCGGGCCTGGAAGGTCGTGCAGTTCGAGGTGGAGGTGAGCTCGCGGTACGTCCCCTGGGTCGGGACCCACGCTTCGTTGTCGAACTTGCGGGCAGCGGACGATCCAAGATCGCCACCGGCGATGTCGATGGTGCGGTACGGCAGCTCCATGGCTTCGAGCATGGACTTTTCCATGTTCAGCAACTGCTGGTGCATGTCCTCGGCCTCTTCCGGCTTGCAGTAGACAAACATCTCGAGCTTGTCGAACTGGTGGACGCGGAGGATGCCGCGGGTGTCCTTGCCGCTGGCGCCGGCCTCGCGGCGGAAGCAGGAAGACCAGCCAGTGTACTTGAGCGGGCCGTCCTTGAGATCGATGATCTCGTCCTTGTGGTAGCCCGCGAGCGCGACCTCGGAGGTGCCGACGAGGTACAGGTCATCCGCTGGGAGGTAGTAAATCTCGTCCGAGTGCTGGCCGAGGAAGCCGGTGCCGGCCATGATCTCCGGACGCACGAGCACCGGCGGGATCATGAGCTGGAAGCCAGCCTCGCGTGCCTTCTGCGCGGCGAGCATAAGCATGCCCAGCTGCAGGAAGGCGCCGTCACCGGTGAGGTAGTAGAAGCGCGCGCCGCCCACCTTGGCGCCCCGCTTGATGTCGAGGAGCCCCAGGGACTCGCCCAGCTCCACATGATCCTTCGGCTCGAAGTCGAAGGTGGGAATCTCGCCGACCTCCTCGATGACGATGAAGTCGTCCTCGCCGCCGGCGGGTGCGCCCTCGACGACGTTGGAGAGCTTGTACTGCAGCTCGGTGACCTGCTCCTCGGCCGCGACCTGCTCGGCCTCGGCTTCCTTGACCTTGGCCTTGAGCTCGTTCGAGCCCTCGAGAAGGGCTGGGCGCTCCTCCGGGGAGGCCTTACCGATCTTCTTGCCAAAGGCCTTCTGCTCGGAACGCAGCTCGTCGGCCGCGACGATGGCGGCGCGGCGGCGCTCGTCCGCAGCAATGAGGGCGTCGACCAGCGACGGATCCTCGCCGCGGGTGACCTGGGAGGCACGGACAACGTCTGGGTTTTCGCGGAGGAACTTGAGATCAATCACGCAACAATCCTAGCGCATAGGGACTTTCACCACGGCTTACGCTCGCCACGGGGGCGACCACCCCCTTGCCTGGTTATGACCACCGGCCTAAAATACATGACATGAACATCCCAGCACGCATCATCGAGGACGGCCCCATCCCGAAGCATGCGCAGCTACGCGATATTTTGGCGGAGCTGTGCCACACGCAGCTCAAACCTGGAGATATGTTGCCCGGGGAGAGGCTCTTGGAAGAAACCTACGGCGTCTCCCGCATCACGGTCCGCCGCGCGATTGGTGATCTCGTCGCCGCCGGGCAGCTGCGGAGGGTCCGCGGTAAGGGCACCTTCGTCGCCCCCAACCCGCTCGTCTCCCGCCTGCACCTCGCATCCTTCTCGGATGAGATGGGCGCCCAGGACGTGGAGGCTTCCTCGAAGATCCTGCTGGGCGGACGTTCGCCAGCGCCGGACGAGGTCACGGAGTTCTTCGGAACTCCGGCGGGAACCCCGCACACGCACCTGCGGCGCCTGCGCCTGGGCGACGGGGAGCCGTATTCCATCGATGACGGTTGGTACAACTCCACGTACGTGCCCAATCTGCTGGAGAACGACATCTACAAGTCCGTCTATCACATTCTCGACACGGACTTTCAGGTACCGATTACGGAGGCGGACCAGATCGTCACAGCCGTCGCCGCGGATCCGGAGGTCGCACAACTACTCGATGTCGAGCCCGGCACGCCGCTGCTCCACATCATTCGGTACTCGCGCTCGGGCGATAAACCGGTCGAGTGGTGCTCCTCGGTCTACCGCACAGACCGCTATCACCTCTCAGCCCGCGTCGGACGTGCGATGGAAGAGTAACCGGGCGAGTGTAAACTACGCAGGTATATGAGTAGCCGACAGACTTTCCGCGCCCTCCGGAGCGCCACCGCCGTCAACACTGTATTGATAGCGGCGGCGGCCTCCGCCGTCTTCGTCGGCTCCTACGGTCTCTTCGGAGGCGAGACCACGACCAAGACGCACGGTGCCGCCGCAGCCTCAAGCTCGGCAGAGGTCGCCGCAGAGCTTGCCCCGTTCACCACGGCGGACGCGGGCTCGTGCCTGAACTGGGATATCGACGCGCAGGGGAAAGTCTCGAATTTCTCGCAGACTGACTGTTCGACAGAGCACCGTTTCGAGGTCGCCGCGCGCGAGGATCTGTCTGTCTACCCCACAAGTGAGTTCGGCGAAAACGCGCAGATGCCCAACCAGGAGCGCCAGGCGCAGCTGCGCGAAGAGCTCTGCCACGGCGCGACGCTCGCGTACGTGGACGGCCGCTTCGATCCGGCGGGCAAGTTCTCCATCGCGCCCATCCTGCCGCCGGCGGAAGCCTGGGCGCAGGGAGACCGCACCATGCTCTGCGGCCTGCAAACCACGGATGAAAAAGGCGTCGCACAGCCTTTTAGCGGACGCGTCGTCGAGGTTGACCAAGCGAATATCGCGGAGCCTGGCGCGTGCCGCGCCATCGGCGACGACCAGGTGCTGCGCACGGTCGACTGCGCCGAGCCGCACCAATTGGAGACGGTGTCCATCGTGGACCTGTCCCAGCAATTCCCACAGGGCACGCCGTCCATCGACGACCAGAACAAGTTCCTCTCGGAACGCTGCACCCAGGCGGTCGAGGATTACCTCGGCGGCGAGGAAGCGCTCTACCAGTCCACGCTGCAGCCCTACTGGGGCTCGCTCGCGGAGTCCTCGTGGAACGGCGGATCGCGCTCGGTCAACTGCTCGCTCATGCACGTGAACAGGCAAACGAAGACCTTCTCCGCCATCACGGGTTCGGCGAAGAATGGCCGCGAATCCCTCACCATCGACGGCGCCACCCCGGCCGCGCCGCCCACGCGTAACCCGCTGCGGAACCCGTAGATGTATTACGTGGAGGACGAGCGCTTCGATGAAATGGTCGAGGCAGCGCTGGACAAAGTGCCCGAAAATTTCGTGGCGCGCATGCGCAACCTGGCGATTCTCGTCGAAGACTACAACGAGGAGTCGCCCCACATCCTGGGTCTCTACGAGGGCGTCGCGCTGCCCGAGCGCACGTTTGACCACACGGGCTACCTGCCCGATGCGATATTCATTTACCGTCGCGCGCTCCAAGACTGGTGCAATTCAGAAGAGGAACTTGAGCACCAAGTCATGGTGACCGTCTTCCACGAACTGGGGCACTACTTCGGCATCGACGACGAGCACCTGCACGAGCTGGGCTGGGGTTAAAGCTCGAGGTCGGCCCAGCGCTCCAGCGTCCATTCCCCAAACCGCCCCGTCGGCTCCATGACCGTGAAGCGGCAGTTGGGCATGTAACCGGTGAAGGCGAAGTCTGGATCCACGCCGCAGGCATGCGTCGTCACGGTACGGATGACGGCGCCGTGCGAAAAGACAACAACGTCCGAATCGGATCCGACGACCGACTCCAGGATGGGCTGGTAGCGCCCCAGCACGTCACGCAGCGTTTCGCCGCCTTCCATGCACGCATTCATATCCCCGGTGAGCCAGCCGCGCAGGGCGAAGGTATAGGCATCACGCGTCGCATCGGTTCCGGACATCTCGTGGATACCGGCGAGGATTTCATGGAGCCCCGGCGTCGGCTCGACGGGCAACGTATACGGATCCCAGCCGCGCGCTTCCTCGAAGGCGCGCGCCGCCGCCATCGCCGTTTGCTGCGTGCGAATCGCGATGGATGAAAGGAAACGCGGAACCCCCTCAATGAGATCCGCCAGCTCCAACCCCACCGCGGTGGCTTGGTCGCGGCCGCGCGGGGTGAGTTCCGCACCCGGCGGGCGGGTGTCCATGAGGTGCTCGACGTTAGAGAATGTCTGCCCGTGACGCACGAGGTAGATACGCATACCCCGGAAGTTTATTGGCCCCGGCGCGCCCGCGCTACCCATTCGTCTGCGGCCGCGAGACGACGGCTCGAGTCCAGCTCCTGCGCCGCGGGCCACGAGCCGACGAAGACGAGCTCCTCCGTCCGCAGCCACAGGGCACGCAAGGCCTCAGCGACGGGTTCGTCCTCGATATGCCCCACAAGATCCGCGTAGAAGCGGTACGTGCCGAACTCTCGTCGGGTGGGACGGGACTCGATGCGCGTGAGATCCACGCCGCGAATCGCAAACTCCTCGAGCGCGCCCACCAACGAGCCTGGTTGGTTGGGAAGCGTAAAGACGACAGACGTGCGGTCGGAACCGGTCGGGGAAGGCGGAGCCGCGGGCGCACCAACAAGAAGAAACCGCGTCGTCGCGCCGCGCACGTCGGCCACGCCCGATTCAATGATCTCCAGTCCATAAATCTCCGCCGCGCGCGCCGGTGCTGCAGCGACGTCGGCCTCACCCTGCGCGACCATCTCCGCGGCCGCGGCGTTGGAGGACGCCGGGGTAAAGGCGGCATCGGGAAGCTCCTGCGCGATCCAGCTCCGCACCTGCTGGTACGCGACCGGATGCGTCGCAAACTTCGCTCGATCCCGCGACCCCGGGCGCACCATAATGGCGAACTCGACGGGAAGATCGACCTCTCCGAAGACCTGGACTCGCTCATCAGACTCGACGAGCGCGTCAAAGGTCGCCGTGACGGCGCCATCCACGGAGTTCTCGATCGCGACGACGGCGTACTGGGCAGCACCAGAGCGCACCGCTCCCAGCGCTTCGGAAGGGGAACTAACCGGAAGCCCCGTCACCTCCCCCAGATCAAACTGCAGGAGGGCGGCTTCCGTAAACGTCCCGGCAGGGCCCAAATACGCGACTGTCGTATGCATAGCGATTACCCTAACACCTATGGATTTTTCCCTTGGACAGTTACGCCAGGACCTTCAGGGCCTTACCCCCGAAGAACATGGCTTTACCTACCTCGATCTGGATCGGAGCCCCACAGCGTCCGGTCGCCTCGACGGCTGGGTGCTCTCCGCAAAGGATCTGGCGGACGTCAAGGGTATGCGCACGACGCTGGGACATATCGATCGGGCGTACACCGCCACTGCGACGGATCCCTTCCTTGCGCAGCTGGAGTCCGAAGGCGCTGTCATTATCGGCAAGTCCGCTGCACCCGAGCTCGGACTCATGGTCGACACGGAGCCCATCGGGCTGCCACATCCGGATAACCCTCTCTGGCCTGGCCGCACCCCGGGCGGCTCCTCCGGCGGTGCGGCGGTCCAGGTGGCACGGGGCCTGCTCCGTGCCGCCCACGCCGGCGATGGCGGCGGCTCTATTCGCGTTCCCGCAGCAGCCTGCGGAGTGGTCGGATTTAAACCGGGTGGGGACTCACTCGCGGTCGACGGCTTCATCACCCGCACCGTTGCCGATGCCGCCTTCCTCCACGACATTCACCCGCTTGTCCCCCGCGCGCGGATTGGAGTGCTCACCGAGCCGCTCTTCATCGACACCCGCGTCGATCCCGTCATGCTCGAGGCGGTCCGCGAAGCAGAAAAGCGACTGCGCGCCCGCGGCTTCGACGTCGTCCACATCGGAAAATATCCGCAGGCAAACACCACTTTCGAGTCCTTCCGCCACATCTTCACCTCGCATCTGGCGAACCTCGACGAGGCCGAAGGCTACGTGGACTGGATCCGTGCGCTCGGGCGCCGGGTCTCCCCCAAACAGCTCGCCCTGGCGAAGAAGCATGGGACGGCATTACAGGAGATCCTCACCCTCCAATGGCGCGTCGACGCGATTGTCTCCCCCATGCTCGCGTTCGACCCACCACGCCACGGCACCTTCCGCGCATTGCCCCACGAGAAGAACTTCGAGGAACAAACTCGCTGGTCGCCGTGGGGTTCTCTTTTCAATGTTGCGCATCTCCCCGCAATCTCCGTCCCGTGGGCCCTCGATAATCACCAGCCCGTCGGCCTCCAGCTCGGCGCGATTACCCTTTCCGAGCCCGAGCTTCTCGGCCTGGCCACGGTGCTCCACCCATGAACCGCGTCCGCTCCGAGATCCTCATCGTCCTTGCGGTCACCTTCGGCATGTCCGGGCTCCGCTCGCTGCTCCGACTCGTCGATGGCCTCCTTAACCCAGCGCCGTTGTCCGAACAGTCCGTCACCCTCAACGCTTCCCAATCGGACCTGGCGTGGCTCGACATCGCTCTCCAGCTATGTTCCGCCGGGGTCCTCTTCGCCTGGGGCGCGCTCGCCCTCTTCCTCCTTCAACGCTCACTCCCCCGGCCCCAGCTTTCCGATGCCGCCTCCTCCCCCGCCCTCGCCCTTCTTATCGGCGTCCCAGGGCTCGCGCTCTATATCACCGCCCTCCACTTCGGGTGGACCAAAGAAGTTGTCCCTACGGATTTTAATAATCCGTGGGTCGAGGTCCCCACGCTCCTCGTGTGGTCTGCCGCCAACGCCTTTGCCGAGGAGACCGTCGTCGTCTTCTGGTTTATCTCACGATTGCGGCAACTGCGGATTTCGCCGTGGGCAGCGATCGCTGCCTCGGCGGTGCTGCGCGGCTCCTACCACCTCTATCAGGGGGTATCGGCAGGCTTCGGCAATCTCGCCATGGGTCTCATTTTCGGCTACTACTTCCACAAAACCGGCAAGGTATGGCCACTTATCATCGCGCATTTCCTTATCGATGCTGTCGCCTTCGTAGGCTACGCCTTCCTGCCCAGCCTCGACTTCCTGAGAATCTAGCGCTAAACCCCGACCACATCTACACCGATAAGACCGGCTCTGGCATGTGTGGCGATACCCTGCGTCTGCGCTAGTCCCGTTCCCGAGGAGGCGCGCGGTATCCTGTTCGCATGACTGACACAGGACGCGACCCCCACCGGGAAAACCGGCGTGTTGGCGACGACCTGAGCAATTACGTGCTCGGCGCCGACGGCAAGCCCATCACCGATCGCTACGGCCGTCCCGTCCTCCGCCGTTCCATCGCGAAGCCTGCACCCCGCGCGGAGCGGACCCCGCAGTTCTCCGTGCAGGACTGGCAGCGCGAACACCGAGCCCACCAGCCCGCGCCCCAGCCTGCGCCACAACGCACGCCTCGGCAGCAGGCACGCCAGCCGGTGCCGCGCAACTACTCGTCCCGGTCAGCGCAGCCAGCCGTGCGCCCGCACCGCCATGGCAAGCAAGTCAACCCGGTGCGACGGGGCATCGGCTGCCTCGGCGCAGCGCTTGTCGCGATTGTGGTATTTACGCTGGCGATTGCGCTGTGGAGCGATTCGAAGCTCACGCGCATTGAAGCCATGCCAGATTCACAGGTCTCGAACACACCGGGCACCAACTGGCTGCTGGTCGGGTCCGACTCCCGCGTAGGCCTTACCGAGGAAGAGCAAATTGAGCTTGGCACCGGTGGCGACGTGGGATCGAGCCGCACTGACACGATCATGCTTCTGCACATCCCGAAGTCGGGTAAGGCGAAGCTCGTATCGTTGCCGCGCGATAGCTGGGTCAACGTCCCGGGATTCGGCATGGACAAGATCAATGCGGCTTTCTCCTACGGCGGTGCGCCGCTGCTGGCACAGACCGTCGAAGAATGGTCGGGGCTCCACATCGACCACTATGCGGAAGTCGGCATGGGTGGACTGGCCAACGTCGTCAATTCCGTGGGCGGCGTAGACATCTGCGTCCAGGAAGCCATCAACGATCCGCTGGCTGGCATCGATCTGCAGCCGGGCTGCCAGAATCTACAGGGCCGCGATGCCTTAGGCTATGTGCGCACGCGTGCAACAGCCATGGGCGACCTTGACCGTGTCCAGCGCCAGCGTGAGTTCTTCGCCGCACTGCTCGACAAGGTCACGGCCCCGACAACGCTCATCAATCCTTTCCGGACGATTTCGCTCATCAACCACACGGCTGACTCGTTCGTCGTGGGCAAGAAGGATCACGTATGGCACCTGGCACGCGTAGCCCTCGCCATGGCGGATGGCGTCGAAACCGAGACCATCCCTGTATCCGGCTTCGCCGATACAGCCTCCGGCAACGTCGTGCTCTGGGATGACGAACAGACGGCAGCTCTGTGGGAGTCGATGAAGTCCTAGCTTTGAGAATGGGGCGGGGTGTTGTCCTCCTGGTCGGTGTCCGGGGTGTCGGGTGTCTGGAACGCGGCAGGAGTATCGGTAAGGACAGCGGATTCAGACATCGCAACGGTCCTAAGAAGAAAGCAAAGGCCAGAGCCTCGCTGAGGGGGCTCTGGCCTGAGCAAAAGGAACGTCTAACGCAAGGTAACCTGGCGGGACTTAATGTTCTGGAGCTGCTTACGCTCGTCTGCGGTGAGCTCGGCGTCGTTGTCAAGCTCGGCGGTAATCGCGGCATCGACAGCCTTGAGCTTCTCCTCGTAGGAGTCGTAGGCGACCTCGGGATCGAGATCGAACACGGGGGCGATGAGACCATGGGTGCGGAAGACGCCAGCGAACTTGGTGCCCTCGCCGAGGTTGAGGTCACCGCGGGCAGCAATGCGTGCCAGGCCATTGAGCAGGGCGGCCTCGTCATCGTTCGGACGGACCCAGCGGATGTGCGCCTTGCCGCCGCCAGCGTTGGCCCAGAAAGCAGTGCCGACGATGCCCTCGCCGACCTGGTGGGACTCAATGACAGAGTCGTTGGCCATCTGCATGGACTGCGCGATCTGCGGGGTGACCTGAGCACCCTCCGGCAGCCACCACTCGAAGTCCTGGTAGACCTCGACGTCGAGGATGGCGTCGTTGTCCAGCAGCTCAGTGATCTTCGGCTCGGTGCCATCTGCAACGGTGGACTCGAGGGTCTCGCCCTCGCCGTGGTTCTTCACCCAGTTGAGCGCGTACGCAAGGTCGCGGCCCGGGTTGTGGGAGTGGGTCTTCACCTGCAGGCCCACGAAGGCCTGGCCGCCGGACTGCTCGTCGCGGATAAGGGCTGCCGATGCCCCCGGCAGCACCGTCGCCACGTAGACGTCACGGTCGACATCCTTCAAGGTCAGCTTGGCAATAGCGGAAGGAACGAATTCCTGCAGAGCGACCAGCTGGGACTCGGCAGCAAGGCCGGCGTAGGGACGTGGGTCCTTCTCAAGGGCCGCGCGCTCAGCGGCACGGGCAGCAAGCTTAGCCTGACGGCGGGACATGCCCTCAGGCAGCTGTTCTTTGTTTTTCTTGTTCTTCTTGGCCATAGCGCCCAAGTCTACCGGGCGTATTAATACTGCAGGGTGTGCAGGGCCACTTCTGGCTGATTTGTGGCCAGAATATCTACTCCATTCGCCCACGCCCACCGCATATCATCCGGACGGTCGACCGTCCACAGGTACGTGGGCAGGCCGTAGGCACCGATGGCGCTCGGCTGCATTTTCGCGCGCAGGAGTGACATGCCCAGGCCGGTGGGCTTGGACAGGAGGACGTCCGGGCGGTTGAGGTGGCGCTCCCAGTCGCGGCGCAGATAAAACCGGTCCATATAGGGATTAAGGTGCGACATCGTGCGAATAGCACGGTGAGAGAAGGAAATGAGGTGGATGCGGGGGTCATCGGAAAGCCCTGCGTGACGAAGACGCGCCACAGTCTCCTCCTCGACCCGATCACCAAAGGGGCTCGGGTGCTTGGTCTCGACGTAGAGGTGATGGCCTGTGGGAGCGACCATCTCGAGCAACTCGTCGAGCAACAGCGGGTGCTCGCCGCCGCCAATGTCGGCCTTGCGGACGTCCGCCCAGTCCATCTTTTCGATCGTGCCCGTCCGGTCCGAGGTGCGATCGAGCGTCGAGTCATGGTTGACGACCAGATATCCGTCACGCGTGAGGTGAACGTCGCACTCGACGCCATGGATGGGCAGCTCAAGCGCCTTAGCAAAAGCGGAAGGGGATAGCTCCGGATATTTTCCGGAGTATCCCCTATGGGCAACGATGTGCACTAGCCGAAGATTTCCTTCTTAATGTCATTCAGCGTATTGAAGGACTTGTTGAAGCGCTCCTGCTCGTGCTCGTCGAGCTGCAGCTCGATGGCACGGCTGACACCGGAGCGGTCCACAATGGCCGGGGTACCCATGTACACGTCCTCGGCGCCGTACTCACCCTGCAGGTAAGTCGAGACCGGGAGGGCCACGCCCTGGTTCTGGATGACAGCGCGGGTGATGCGGGCCAGGGCCATGCCGATGCCGTAGGACGTGGAGCCCTTGGCGTCGATGATGTGGTAGGCCGCGTCACGGGTCTGCTCGAAGATCTTCTCGATGCGCTGGTTGTAGTCCGGGTCCTCCTCAGAACGGCGGGACATGTGAACGCCAGCGATGTTGGCGGAGGAGACGACCGGCAGCTCGGAGTCGCCGTGCTCGCCGATGATGTACGCGTGGACGGAGGTCGGTGCGACATTCTCCATCTCGGAGAGCATGTAGCGGTAGCGTGCGGAGTCGAGAACCGTACCGGAGCCGATGACGCGCTCGTGCGGCAGGCCGGAAGCCTTCCAGACCGCGTAGGTGAGCAGGTCGACCGGGTTGGATGCCACGAGGAAGATGCCGTCGAAGCCGTTCTTCATGACGTCGCCCACGATGGAGTTCATGATGTTGACGTTCTTGTCCACGAGCTGCAGGCGGGTCTCGCCCGGCTTCTGAGCGGCGCCGGCGCAGATGACGACCATGGAGGCGTCCTTGCAGTCTTCGTAGGTACCGACCGTGACGCGGGTACGGGACGGAGCCCAAACCACACCGTGGTTGAGGTCCATCACGTTGCCTTCGAGCTTCTTCTCATCGATGTCAATGATGGCCAGGTGGTCGACAGTGCCCTGGTTCACCAATGCATACGCGTAGGCGATTCCGACATCGCCTGCACCAATCAATACAACCTTGTTTCCCACAAAATTCGTCATGACCCCGATTGTGCACGAAAATGTCTGACTTGTCGCGTTGTGCGCCCGATCTCACACAGTCGGATGTCCGATCTCACATCACATATGCCCGTTCGGACAGGGTCTGCACAGTGCCGAATTCCCTGGTTCAATGGTTTCCATGCATCGCTTCGCACTACGCGTTCTCGCAAAAGGCCTGTCTGCCGCCATTTTTGGCCTCGAAGTGTTGAGCGATCTTACCCCTGGTGTACGCATGACCGGGAGGAGACGTTTACCACAGAACATGGCGGCAGGCACTGCGGGCGCCGAGGTCGCCACATGGGCCGCCGTGTCGCCGTCGCTTCTCCCCCGTCCCTGGTGGGTGACGGCAGCCAACGTGGCGCTAGGCCAAGGCATGGGTCACTTGAGCGCCTCCGCGCTCGCATTCGGACTCAAACGGGCATTCCGCGTCTACGACGTGCGCCCACAGGACCGCATTCCGTATCGCACTCTCCACGCAGTGCTCGGGGCGGGAACAGTCCTCGTCGGCATCCGTTCTATCCGCAACCAGGAAGCGCAAGCCCAGCTCGTGGGCAAAGAAAACGAGCGCGGCCCGCGCCAAGCTGCCGCCGGCGTCGCCCTCGGCACGCTCGGTTACGGCGTCCTCCTCATCCTCGGCGAAGCGGCACAAGCAGCGACAACAAAGCTCAGCCGCCGTGCGCAAAGGTTTCTCCCACGCTGGGTCGCCTGGCCCCTCGCGGCGGGCGTCCTCGGCGCCAGCGTCATCGCCTTAAGCGACCGCGTCGTGTGGCGTCGCTTCATCCGGACCGCCTCCGTGCGCGCTGAGCGCCTCAACCGGCTCATCTTCCCCGACTCGATGATGCCCTGGGAACCTGAGCGCTCCGGCAGCCCCTGGTCACACGAGCCCTGGACCGCCATCGGCGCGCAAGGCCGTCGCTTCGTCACCCGCGGCCCACGCGCCCGCGACATCCAAGACATCATGGGCTACGACCACGCGCACGAGCCCATCCGCATCGTCGCCGGGCTCGTCCCCGGCCGCGACTTTCTGGGCTCCGCCCGGCAGGTCATCGCGGAAATGGAGCGCACCGGCGCGTTCCGCCGTGACACCATCGTCGTGCACATGCCCGCTGGCTCTGGCTGGGTCAACAATTACTCCACGAGCGCGTATGAATTTTTGACCCGCGGCGACTGCGCGACAGTCACGCTCCAGTACTCGTATCTGCCCTCCGTCTTCGCTTTCCTCGTCGATCGAGACGCGCCCGTCGCGGCCGCCCGCGTCCTCCTCGACATGGTGCATGCTCGCATGGCATCTCTGCCGGAGGACGATCGCCCACGTCTCTACCTCGCGGGTGAGTCTCTCGGTGCCTTCGCCTTGGTCGAGAACTTCGAGGAATTGGAGCATTTGCTCACCGCATGCGATGGCGCGATGTTCACGGGCCCACCGCGGATGACAGGGTTCTTCCGCAGGCTCGCCGCATCCCGTGACCGCGGCTCGCTGGAGCGGCTTCCACTCATCGACGGCGGGCGCCATGTCCGCTACGTATCCAATCCCGCGCATCTTGCTGCCGATGCCTTCGGGGCGCCGTATCCCCGCGCCTGGCAGCGCCCCCGGGTCGTGGTCGCGCAGCATGCTTCCGATGCCATCGTGTGGTGGGACCAGCAGCTCGCGTGGCGTCGGCCGGACTGGCTGCGTGAACAAGTCCCGCCCACGCTCCACGCGGATGCCTTCCGGCGGCTGCAATGGGCGCCGTTTATCACCTGGTGGCAGATTGCGCTCGACCAGGTGAACTCACTCAACGTGCCCGGCGGCCACGGCCACAACTACTTTGAAGAAACCTTCTGGTACTGGGACGCCGTCCTAGGCTCGCAGGCCCGTGTCCCGCTCGACGCGGCGAAGGCCGACCGGATGCGGAAGTTCATTGTGAAAACGCAGCCCCGCGGCTAGCCGCACTTCACGCCAGTGCTGTGTTGCGGACAGTAGCCGTTCGGATTCTTGGCGAGGTACTGCTGGTGGTCATCCTCGGCCAGGTAGTACGCGCCCGAGTCGGTCTCGGAGAGCAGACGGACCTCGGTGGTAATTGGACCAAAGCCAGCCTCGGCGAGCTTGGGCTCATACGCGTCGACGATCTCCTGGATTTCCTGGCGTTCCTCTTCGGTTTCCGGATAGAACGCGGAACGGTACTGCGTGCCCACGTCGTTGCCCTGGCGGAAGCCCTGCGTGGGGTCGTGCGCCTCGAGCGCGGTTACGACGAGGTCCTTGAGCGAGACCTTGTCCGGGTCATAGACCACCTGGACGGTCTCCGCGTGGTTGGTCATCCCCTGGCAGACCTCGAAGTAAGTGGGGTTGGGTGTCGTGCCACCGGCGTAGCCGACCGAGGTGGACTCGACGCCGGGGAGCTCCCAGAACATCTTCTCCGCGCCCCAGAAACAACCCAACGCCACAAGGAGGGAACGCTGACCGTCTTTCCACGGGCCCGTAGTCGGCGTGCCGAGCACGGTGTGCGGCTGCGGATCCGCGAGCACCGGGGTATCTCGACCCGGCGTGGCGTCGGTTTTCGCGACAATCTTCGGTTCAGGCTTGAACAAAAACATGGCGGCTCCTTTTCTTTCGTCTTACAAGTCAGCGCGCGGAGCTGGGCGTATTATTCCCGCCTCCCCACATTTGCCAATTAATGGTGGCAAATTTCTTACAGTGGGCCTATCATCGTGCACTGTACCCAAAGAAAGGAAACAACAATGGCTGTTTACGAACTTCCGGAACTCGACTACGCGTACGACGCTCTCGAGCCGCACATCTCCGCAGAGATCATGGAGCTGCACCACACCAAGCACCACGCTAACTACGTGGCTGGCGCTAACGCTGCAACCGAAGCCATCAAAGCCGAGGCTGAGGGCGAGGGCAACGGTGACCGCCTGCGCGCTCTCTACAAGAACCTTGCTTTCAACCTGGGTGGCCACACCAACCACTCCATCTTCTGGAAGAACCTCTCCCCGAACGGTGGCGGCGAGCCGACCGGCGAGCTGGCTGAGGCCATCAACGAGGCATTTGGTTCCCTCGAGGGCTTTAAGAAGGCCTTCTCCGGCGCTGCGCTGAGCCTGCAGGGCTCCGGCTGGGCCGTCCTGGGTTACGACCACATCGCTGGTCGCCTCGCTATCCAGCAGCTCACCGACCAGGCTGGTAACACCTCCATCAACCTGACCCCGCTGCTTATGCTCGACATGTGGGAGCACGCCTTCTACCTGCAGTACAAGAACGTTAAGGCTGATTACGTCAAGGCTGTCTGGAACGTCTTCAACTGGGACGACGTTGCAGAGCGTTACGCTGCTGCTAAGAAGTAATTTTTAGAGCCTAGAGCCCGCCTTGCGCGGGCTTTTCGCGTTTTTCAATGAAACTCCGGAATTGATCCGCCGCCGGCGAACCGGGCCGCCACGTAAAGCCCAGCTCGCGGTACGCGGGCGGATCGAGCGGGACCACGGAGCCCACCCGCAGGTACGGGTCATCCACCGGAATGAGCGCGACACCCAGTCCCGCCGCAACCAGACCCGCAACGGTCGTAAGCTCCATCGACTCGAAGACGAGATGCGGCGTGAAACCAGCGCCGGCAGCCAGGCCGTCAAGAAGCATGCGCGTACCGTAGCCGGGCAGCATGCCGATGAAGGGCTCCTCCGCGAAGTCGGCGAGGCGGACAAAGGTTGCATCCGACTTCGGATGCCCGGGAGGCAGGGCAAGGCCAAGGCGCTGCATCTCGAGCCGGTGCCAGGGCAAACCCTCCGGTTTCGGGCCCACGAGAGCGATGTCGGATTCGCCTTGCTGCACGCGATCCACAAGCTCGCGGGCAGCGCCCTGATGGAGTACAAAGTCGACGTTGGGGTGGGCCGCACGATATTTTCCCAGCAGGTCCGGCACCAGCCACGTTCCGAGCGAATGCATGAAGTCGAGCCGGACAGTGCCGCGCTCCGGGTCCATGAGGCGAGCGACCTCGGCGCGGGCCGCGGCAGCATCGGCAAGCATGCCCTTCGCACGCGGGACGAAGGACTTCCCACGGTCGTTGAGGTGAAGGGCTCTTCCGGCGCGATCGAAGAGCGTGGCGCCGAGCTCGCGCTCGATTCGTTGGATGCGGCGCGTGAGCGCTGACTGGGACATGCCGAGGGCATCCGCGGCGGCGCCCACGTGACCATGCTCCGCGACGGCGACGATTCCACGCAGATCCTCGAAATTCATGCACACCTCGCATTGAAAACTAGAGTTTCAAACATTTTACACATGAACGCAGGTGAGGCAGGCTAGAAGAATGACTCGTTCCCGCCGCGCGACGCTCGCCATGCTGCTCATCGGCCTGGCTATTTTTTCTGGACTCTACTCCACGCAGGCCATCCTGCCGGTCCTCGTCGAGGAGACGGACATGAGCTCGGGCGCGGCGGCGCTCACCGTGTCCGCCGCAACGGGTGGGCTCGCGCTTTTTGTCATTCCGGCGTCCATCCTTTCGGAAAGATTCGGCCGCGGTCGCGTGCTTCTCGCCTCCGCCATTGGTGCCGCGCTCATCGGCGTGCTCGTTCCGTTCGCGACGACGGGATGGGCGGTGATTGTCCTGCGCGGCCTCCAAGGCGCAGTGATGTCCGGTGCGCCCGCCACGGCCATGGCGTGGCTGGCAGAAGAACTCGAACCGAGGGCCCTCCCGCGCGCCATGGGCATCTATATCGCAGGCAATTCCATCGGTGGGCTCATCGGCCGCCTCGTTCCTACGTTCGCCACCGAGGTCTTCACCTGGCGCGGCGCGCTGTGGACGGGCGCAGCCGTGACGTTGGTCTTCGCACTCGTCGCGGCGTTCTTACTCCCTCCGCAGCAACGATTTACCCCAAAAGAAATTCACCTACGTTCGGAGCTCTCCGCCCTCTTCCAGCACTGGCGTGATGGTCATTTGGCGGCGCTCTACGCCGTCGCATTCCTCGCCATGGGCACCTTCGTATCTCTGTACAACTTCATCGGCTTCCGCCTCATCGAGCACTTTGGGATTCCGCCCGTCATCGCAGGCTTCGTCTTCCTGCTGTACCTCTCCGGCACGTGGTCATCCGCGCGCGCAGGAGGGTTCATCAACCGATTCGGACGGAGGGCGACGCTCACCGGATCTTCCGCGCTCATGGTCGTGGGTTCCCTGCTCGCCGCGGGGCCATTGCCGGTGCTCTTCGTCGGCCTGTTGTTGTTTACCGCCGGTTTCTTCGCGGCGCATTCCACGGCCTCCGGCTGGGTGGGAGCCCGTGCCACGCAGGACCGCGCCGAGGCCTCGAGCATGTACGTCTTTTGTTATTACTTGGGCTCCTCGATCATCGGCGCGGCGACGGGGTGGGCGTTTTCCGTTATCCCCTGGGTCGCCTACGCGGTGGTGTTGGCGGTGCTCTCACTCCTTCCCACCTTGATCGCAGCAAATTTATCCGACTAAAGTCGTAAGAATGAACAACCAAAAGACGGTCGAGGAAAAGTTTTCCCCGCGCGTGTGGCATCGCCGCGCCGCGCGGCCGGTGTCCGTGTGGATGATGGTTTTCATCCTCATTGGACTTACTCACTTCGCCATCCCCAACTACGGATGGCTCCTCGTCCACGTCTTTACCCTGGGCATTCTCACCAACTCCATCCTCGTGTGGTCCCAACACCTCACCGAGAAATTCGTGCAGCACAAGCTTGCCGATGCCGCCCGTCCCCGCCAGCTGTATCGGATCTACGGGCTCAATATCGGCGCCATCATCGTCATGGTGGGCCAGGTCTTTGCGATTCCCTACGCGACTATTACCGGCGCCGCCATCATCGCAGTACTCATGGCGTGGCACGGCGTAGAAATCCTCGGCCAGTGGAAGGGTGCGTCCGGGAAACGCTTTCGGCCCATCGTCGGCGCGTATGCGGCATCCGCATTCTGCTTGCCCGTCGGCGCGTTCTTTGGCGGCTGGCTTGCGCTCGATCCGGGCAATCCGCGGCTGCTCATTGCACACATCGCGGCGAATATCGGCGGCTTCGTCGGGCTTGCGGCCGCAGCCAGCCTCACCATCCTCCTGCCCACCGTGTGGCGCTCTCAGGGCATCTCGAAGTACATGACGCCCACGCTGTGGATTCTGGGCGCGGGCGTCCTCGTCACGATTATCGGCGCGCTCGTTGGTTTTCCAGAATTCGGTTTCGTTGTGTATGTGATCGGCTGGGTCCTCGCCTGGCAGCAGTGGCTGGGCAACGTCAACCTCAAGCAGTTCACGTACGCGTCAGCGTCCTCCATTGCCGCCGTCACCTGGCTCGTGCTCACGCTCGCCTACTACGCGGTGGAGCTCATGCTGCAGATGCAGCCGAAGGTTCCCACCATTGCCCTCCTCGTCGGTTTTGCGGCGCAGCTACTCATCGGCATGATGAGCTACCTTCTGCCCTCGACCATGGGCGGCGGCCCCGGCGCGACGCGCGCGGGCTTAATAGAGATGTACAGGTATGGCTTACTCCGCTGGACATTTATCAACGGCGGCCTGCTCTTGTGGATTTCCGGCACGAATTCCTACCAGAACGTCGTCATGTCGCTGTTGTGTCTAGGCTCGCTGGCGGTCTTCCCCATCTTCATGATCCGCGCGGTCAAGGCACAGAAGGCGGTGCTGAAGAAGGAGAAAGAGGCACCCGCAGCCGAGCCCGAGCCGCGCTTTATGGAAATCACGATCGGCGTCGCCATCCTCGCGCTCGTCTGGGTCCTGTTCCAGCTATAAATCGCCGATGCCCGGCGCCCCAGCACTCATCCACTCGCGAATACGGTACGTCGCCTGGACGTCGCCGCAGTTGTACTCCAGAAGGCGCGCACGGGCGCTCTCGTCGCCTGCAACGGCGGCACGGCGTGCGTTGACAGACGCTTCGCCATCAAAGTCGTCTTCTGCCCACGCATGGCCAGCAACGGGAGCGACGGTTTTTAAGCTGAGGCCATGCGGGCCAGCGAAGCTGCGTTTGACGTCAAGGAAGAGGTCGACCCAGTCCTCGGAAGTAATGAATTCTTCGATCTCATTCTGTGCAATTCCGAAGCGCTCTGCCGATGACCGCAGCCAATGGTTTTCCCCATGCGCCGAGTAGCAGTAGGCGGCGAAGGTCTCGCCGCGCGCATGCGTGGCGCTGCGCAGTTCGGTCAGCCAGGTCCAGAACTCGTGGAAATTCTCACCTTCTGAGGCGCCGCCCAGCGGCTGCCACGTGACGAACGGGTGGTACGCACCGTCGTGCCACACACCCCAGAGGTACGCGCCCTGGTCGAGGTAGGCCTCCATGTCGATGTCGACCTCCACGTCGGCCCGGCGCGGCGGGGCAAAGGTAGGGCGCTTGAGAAGCGGGATCCCGCGTTCCCACGCCTCCGCGAGACGACTGGGCTCGCCGAGGTTCGCCTCGATGAGGCCGTGCACCGTGTGGATTCCACGCTCCCTGTACTTGCGACCGCGATCCCCAGGCAGGAAGAGCGAAATATCGTCCATGCGCTCGAGCTCCGGGCGGCAGAACTCCCAGAACCGGCAGCTGGCGCACTCTTTGACACGGCGCGGGGAGTCGGGCAGGTCCTCCAGCGTCGCGAGAGCACGCTCGGTCGCCTCAAAGTAATCACCGGTCTCGACGACGAACGCGGTCTCTCGGTCCTGGCCGATGACGACGCCCCGGCCGGAGTCAAGGTCGGATTCCTGTAAGCCCCACGCGCCCAGTGCGAGACGGTAGCCGTCCACCGGGTGATGGCGCAGCTTATAGGGCAGGTCGAGCGGCGCCGAAAGTCCCAGCCTGTGCGTCGGCACGCCGGGGAGCGTCGCGTGCGGGTTCTTCTTCGCCACGCGGTGGTTACTCACGATGATGGGCAGGTAGGCCTCGCCGTCACGCACCAGCCCGTCGAGTTCGACGTACCAGCCGCCATAGCGAAAGCGGGCATTCGTAATGAGATGGACTCCCGCGGCCATCGCCTCGAGGGTCGCCATCTCACGTGCGAAGTCGTCGCCTCCAAGGTCGACCCGCCGGAAATTTTTAGAGCTCGACGAAAGGAGGGAATGGACCGCAGCACGGGCGGCATCGGCACGCTCTGCACGGGCGAGGCTTGCATGGGTGGAGGGAACATCGGGGTAGCGCTCCCGCTGCACGAGCCGGTAGCGGCAGCCCACGAGATCGCTGGCCTCTACGGGACCGACGCTGTAGTTCCTCACGCCTTCCAAGCCTAACGGGTAAAGTTGGAAGACGATAAACGCACAAACATCAACGAAGCACAAGGAACTGATTCCCATGGCCAGCATCATGAAGACCCTCCGCAAGCGTCGCAACGAGGCGAAGGCCGAGATTAAGGCAGCAAAGACCCGCGCTCTGGCCGAGGTCAAGGACGCCCGCAAGGCACGCGAACGTCAGCAAAAACTGCTAGCCAAGCAGGAAAAGCACCTCATTAAGGCCGAGGAAAAGGGTCTCAAGCGCAAGCGCAAGCACGAGCAGAAGCGCGCCAAGCAGGAGCTGCAGAAGATTAAAGAAGGCCGCTTCAACGCCAAGACCATCAACCGCTACGCCGGCGCCCTCCGCGCCGCCGCCCCGCTGCTGCTGCCGCTTATCTACCGTGGCATTATGTCCGGCCGCGAGGCCCTAGAGCAGCGCAAGGCCAAGCGGGCCGGCGTCTCCGTGGACCAGCTCGCGTCTCTGTCGGGCCACGGCGCTCCGCTCAAGGCGCGCATCGCTGGCGTGCGCAACTCGCTGCCGGGCTCGGGCCTTCCGGCGGGCTTCCAGCGCGACGTCCGCGAGCGTCTCGACGAGCTCGACAAGGCGGTCGACAACGCCGAATACATGACGGACCAGCAACGTCGCCGCGCACATGAATCCATTTCGGCCGATATTGACGGAGTTACTCAGGAAATCCAGGAACGCCTGTAATTTCCTTCGATTTCGATTAACCCGGAATGCACCTTTATGGTGATTCCGGGTTGTTTTATTAATTTGAGGAATTTCTTCTTCAATTGCGTAACGCTTTTGTTGACGCGACCGATTTTATGATCGAATTAGTCCCATGTTCTGTCACCATGAGAAAGACGGAGCACTGTTTTGCGGGACAAAGTCACCTGTCATTGCATAGTCGAAACCCCCACAATAGTATTCAAAGGGCTTTTCCCATGTCACGTCGCGAAGTCACACAGTTCTATGACGACCTGGACCACACCCCGCTGTCCGAAAGCGAAGTGGAAGTCATCCGTTTTTCCGTCGACGGAACGACGTACTTGCTGGATCTTTCCCCTGCCAACGCGGCGAAATTCCGCGCTGCCCTCGATCCGTTTGTGAGTGCTGCGCACATCGCACCCGAGCCCGACGCACGCCGTGTGAGCCCCAGCGTCATCCGCGATTGGGCCCGCACCCGGGGCATCCCGGTCGCCCACCGCGGCAAGATCCCTAACGTGATCATTGAGGCCTACAACGAGGCCAACGCTTAAAGCACGCCTTGCTCGCGCGCCGCAGCCACGGCCGAGGTGCGCGAACGCACGCCCAGCTTGTCATAAATATGCACGAGGTGGGACTTCACCGTCGCCTCAGAGAGCATGAGGTCCTGGCCAATCTGGCGGTTCGACGCACCTGCGGCGACCAGCTGCAGGACCTCGAGCTCACGCGGCGTCAGCGAGGTACGCGGAGTGCGCACGCGCGTCATGAGACGGTCAGCGACAACGGGCGAGAGCGCCGAGTCGCCGTCCGCCGCGGAGCGCACCGCCGCGAGGAGCTCCGCCGGCGGCGCATCCTTGAGCAAGTAGCCCACAGCACCCGACTCGATGGCGCCGAGGATATCCGCGTCCGTGTCGTAGTTGGTCACGACGAGGATCTTGGGCGGGTTGTCGCCCTGGCGAATGGCCCGGGTGGCCTCGGCGCCGCCCATGACGCGGGTGCCTTCGATGCCCGCGCCGAAGCGCAGGTCCATGAGGATGACGTCGATCCCGCCGCGCGCGGCGGCGTCGATGGCGGCCTCTGCCGTCGCGACCTCACCCACGACCTCGATGTCCTCTGCGCCTTCCAGGATGGCGCGGAGACCGAGGCGCACGATTTCATGGTCGTCTGCCAGCAGGACCCTAATCACAACGAACGCTCCTTATATCAAACTTTTGAACACCGCCATTCTATACTAAGGGCACGCTAACAGATACCGCCGCCCCAGAGCCCGGCGTGGACTCGAGGGTGACGGTCCCGCCCAGCTCTTCTGCCCGGCGATGCATAGCAGACAGACCAATGTGTCCGAGTCCGGCCGGGCGCGCCTCCACGGCCGCAGGGTCGAAGCCCCGCCCGTTGTCCACGATGTCCACACGCACCTCGTTCTCGTCGTACGTGACGGTCACGCGCGCCTTCGTCGCGCCCGAGTGCTTCACCACGTTGCCCACAGCGCCCTGCGCGATGCGCAGGAGCGCCGCCTCAATCTTCATGGGTAGCTGGGCCGCGTCGCCTTCCACGTCAACGTCGATGTCAATCCCGGCCGTCGCCGCGAAATTCGCCGTCATGCGCTCCAAGGCGCCAGCGAGCGAGGTCTCCGCAAGCGCCGTCGGCTGAAGAGCAGCGATCATTGCACGCGCCTCATGGAGGTTGTCAGACGCGGTGGTACGCGCGAGCGCAATCCGCTCGCGCGCCTTATCCTCGTTGTGCGTGTCGAGATCACGATCCGCCGCATGGAGGAGCATTTGGATAGAGGAGAGCCCCTGCGCCAGCGTGTCATGAATCTCGTGAGCGATGCGCTGACGCTCGGCAATGACACCCGCATTGCGCTCGGACTCCGCGAGCTGAGCCTGCGTTTCTTTGAGCTCCCGTGTCATCTCGGCGAGTGCGCTAAACGCGTAGTAGATGGCGACGACGACCACCGCGGAGACCAGCGGGCCCATCGCGCCGCCGAAGGTGATGCCGTTCGGAATCTGCACGCCAATCGACAGCGCCGTTGCAAAACCCACCATGAGAATGCCGCGCCAATCGTCCACGACGAAGAGGTAGAGGAACATAAGCGAGAACAGCAGGTACATCGCCGCTGGCGCGATGAGCATCGCCGCGAACCACGTCACGGTGAGCACCACGAGCCACAAAATCTTAGGCCCCAGCGTCCAGCGCTCGAGGAAATTCCAACCACCGAAGTAGATAATGGCGAAGGTCGACAACAACATGAGCGTGGACACCGCCGAACTCATAGGCATGGACACCACCGTAAAGATGGCCACGACCAGCAGCGTGGTGGTGAGGATATGCACGCCATTGCGCAGTGCATCAGATTCTGTCGTTAAGCTGGTGTCCATGCGCCATATCCTACTGCCCCTCGTGTGTGCCGCCCTCCTCGCTGGCTGCTCTGCGCAGGACACTCCCGAACCCGCCGAATCGAGTGCCGTCGCCGCCGACCCGCTCACGGATAACGCGGCGGTCGACGGTTTTCCCGTGGATTCCCCCGCCATCGTCAACGCGTGGGATCAGGAATGCCCGTACCTCGACCCCCAATGGGTCGCGGAGACCAACGGCCAGCGCATGACCAAGCAGGGTCTCGATACCCGCTTTGGCACGCCCGCCTGCGTCTTCTGGTCCTACCCCGAAGCGCCCCAGGCGACCGTCATGGTGCGCGACCTCGGCACGGTAGAGCGCGCCCGCGCCGCCGTGGATTGGGCCGCCCCCATCGACCAGACGGAGCCTGTGGATGAGGGCGGCTGGCAAGGCGGCCGTGGCGTCCTCAACGAGGATCTCTCCGTCTACGCCGTCCAGAAGGACAACGAGGCCGTCCTCGTGTGGACGAACCAAGCACAGACTGTCAAGGCCGAACTCATCGCCAAGGAAGCAATTAAAAACCTCGGGCTCTAAACCGCTACGTCGTTATACGGCATCATCTCCGACACCCATGGAAACACGACGTCCATGAGCAGAAAGAATACGGCGACGAGCAGGGCGAGCGAGAAAGTCGCTTTCACCCAGCGCGGCCCCGGCAGCAGGTTCCATATGGCTCTGTACATTTAGCTTTCCTCCAATACGGCTGGGCGCTCGCCCGCGACCTTCGGCTGATGGTCCGTCTCCATTGCGTGGATGATCATGCGCTCTGCGTTCGAGAACTGCGGGTGGCAGGTCGTCAAGGTGATCAAGCCTTCCGATGCCTCCGCGTTGTCCGTCCCAGGCACCGGCGCGATGGTTCCCACGTCGCTCGGAAGCGTAATGGAGCGGCCCAGCACGTTCGCATACTCGCCCGTGAGCTTCCCCTGTTGTTCGGGCGTGAGGCAGTCCGCGGGCTCACCATCAATCGGCAGCACGCGGTAGGTAATCCACTCGGACTGCGTCTCAACCACAATCGCGTCGCACGTCTGCAGGTTGCCCAGATCATTGAACGGGGCACCCTTGCCCACGCGGTGGCCGGCAACGGCGAAATTTCCGAGTTCCCCAGGCATCTGGCTGTCCGTATAGCGCCCAGGGCCAGCGAGAAGGTCCTCGTCGTTCGTGCCCTCGACTATCGCAAACTGGTAATCCGAGCCGAACGTAGGGATATACATGCGGGCGAAAGCCTCGCCCAGCTCCGGGTGGAGCTGCCCGCGCGGGTTGACCCATTCCTCATCGAGTTTCTCAGACGCCTGATCCTGCAGCTTGCCTGATTCAATATTCGTCCAGTAGGACTCATAGAATGCGAAGAGCAAGAGAAGGACCCCAGCGGTAAGCAACAGCTCGCCCACAACGTGGGTGACGCTCATGAGCGACTTCTTCATGCTCAACACTGTACTGCCCTTCAGAGAAAGGCCCGAACCCGCGTGATTGATATCTTCGTCTACCCGGTCTCTGCCATCATGAAGCTCTGGCACCTCATTCTCCACAGCTTCCTCGGCGATCAGACCGCATGGCTCGTATCGATTCCGCTCCTCGTGCTCACGGTGCGCTCCCTCATCTGGCCGCTTAACTGGTCCGCCATCCGCTCCGGCCGCCGCTCCGCACTCATGCGCCCTGAGCTCGCCGCGCTCAATGCGGAGCTCGCCCAGGCCACGACGACAGCGGACATCGCGGCACACAAGGCAAAGGTCAAGGAAGTCCACGAGCGCTACCACTACCGCCCCGTGGCCGGCTGCCTCATTCCCTTCATCATGGTGCCCGTCTTCATCGGCCTCTACCAGGTCATCCTGCGCATGGCCCGCCCGTCGTTTACGGGCGCCATCGGGCTCATCTCCGCGGATGAGGTCGAAGATTTCCGCAGCACCACGCTCGCCGGCGTTCCGCTACCCGCCTATGTCTCCATGCCCGAGTCTTGGGCCACGCAGTACGGCGTCACTGGCGGCGAGGTCCGCCACCTCATCATGCCGCTTCTGCTCGCCGCGCTCGCTGCCACATTTATCAACATGTGCATCTCCTGCTACCGCGGTTTCCTCACCACCCAATTCGACAAGACCATGCCGCGCCGCATGCTGTACGTGCTCGCGTTCTTCGCAGTGCTGACCCCCTACTTGCTGTGGAATGCCGCCATTCACGGCCCCGTCCCCGTGGCGGTCATCCTCTACTGGTTCACGTCGAACCTCTATACGCTCACCCAGACCCTCGTCAATGAGACCCTGCTACGCCGCCGCTACCCGCTTTCCGATGCCGCCCATGCCGCCCGCCGCGAGTCCTGGCAGCGCCACAGGGCATCCCGTAAAATCCCCCGCGCCGAGCGCCGCGCGCAGAAGAAGGCCGCCAAGGCCGAGGCCAAGCGCGTCGCAGAGCTGCGCGCGCAGCTCCTACGCGAGGAGCGCGAAGCTAAGAAGTCCGGTGAAGAGAGCTAAATCGTGTAATCCGCCGGCGGCTCAGCAAGCATCTGCTGCGCCATCTCGCGCGCAGTCCGCAGCGGTGCCACGTCGCGACGCAGGCGCGCCCCCGCGAGACCGCCGTCGAGCAGGATAAGAATCTGGTTCGCCTGCTCGCCCGAGGGATAGCCGTTGCGCGCGCTGAGCAGGTCCGTGAGCACCGTGTGCATCCAATCGCGGTGCGTGTGACACGCCTCGACAATGCCGCGCTCTAGGTCCGTTTCCGGGCGCGGATACTCGCCCGCCGCATTGAGGAAGTGCGAGCCACGGAATTCCTTGCCCGGCTGCTCCTCGATCTCGATGTCGAAGAAGGCAAGCACCTTCTCCTCCGTCGTCGCATCCTGGGTGCGCTCAGTCCATACGGTGCGGGCCTGCTCGTCAAGCGCCTCGATATACGCGATGACGAGCGCGTCCTTGCTGCCAAAGAGCGAGTAGAGCGACGCCTTCGCCACGTCCGCCTCGCGCAGGATGCGGTCGATGCCGATGACACGGATGCCCTCCGTGTTAAAGAGGTTCGTCGCCGACTCGAGCAGGCGGCTACGCGGACTTGGCCGGTTGCGTCGGGACTTCTTCGGGGTTGTCACAGTGCTCCTTCACGGGGTATCGGGTAGGTGGCTCCAGCCAGGGGGTGAAAAACTGGAAAACCGGTTCATCTACACACTGTAGACAAACCGGTATGTCCGGCGCGAATTATATTACTTCTTCGCACCGCGACCGCGGATAAGACCCACGATCCACAGGAAGACAACCGCACCCACAACCGCGGTAACGATCGAGAGAATCCAACCGTTCGAGCCGCCGATACCCAGCAGCTTGAGGATGCCGCCACCCACGAAAGCACCCACCAAACCAATAATCAGGTTCATAATGAGACTGTCGTCGCGGCCCATGATCTTCTCTGCAATCCAACCAGCGATAATACCGACGATAATCCAACCAATGAAGCTCATGAGAGCGCTCCTTTTCTAAGTAACTTTTTGGTCCATCTCCCATGGTGCCACCGTTGCTCGAGAAAATCGAGAAAAAGCGAGAAAGCGTCCAATATCGTTATTGGACGCTTACTCATTCGTTAGCTAATCGAAACATTCTATAAATGTTCCGAGAAACTAACGCACACGGTTATCACTCAGAATCCGGGCGGACAACCATCATCGGGCACGGCGCGTTCTGCAGCAGCGCGCGCGAGGTGGAACCCAGCAGCATGCCCTTGAAGCCGCCGCGACCATGCGAGCCGACAACGAGCAACTGGGCACCCGCGGCGGCATCGGCAAGCGCGCGCACCGGACGGTCACGAGCGATAACCTTCTTCACCGGGACATCCGGGTACTCGGCCTGGAACTCGGCCAAGCGCTCAGTGAGCAGCACCCCCTGTTCCTTCTCAACCTCGGCCCACTCGGCCTGCGCGGCAGACAAGCCGGCAAGCGACGCCTGCACCTGCATATCCATCCATGTGTGGACGGCGATAAGCTCAGCACCGCGGGCCGCAGCCTCAGCGAACGCGTAGTGCGTAGCCTTCTGGGAGACCTCGGAGCCATCGACGCCGACCACAACGGGTCCGTACTTCGTGGACTCGGTGACCTGGTTGTCCTCGCGAACGACGACGACCGGGCAGGACGCGTGGGAGACAACCGACGCGGAGACCGAACCCATAACCATGCCGGACAGGCCGCCCATGCCGCGGGAACCCATGACAACCATGGTGACGTCATGCGACATCTCGAGCAGCATGTCGATCGGCGAACCCTCAGCGATGGTGTGGCCAATCTTGATGTCCGGCGCAACCTCATGAGCCACGGCACGTGCAGCTTCGATCTTCTCCAGCGTCTCCGCCTGCAGATCATCAAAGAGTTCCTTGGGCGGAACCATGCCCTCTGCGTAGAGGAACTGCGGAACCGTGTAGCTCGACGCAATACGCAGCGGGATGCCGCGCTTCATCGCGGTGTTTGCGGCCCACCGCACAGCGTTCTTTGACGCCTCCGAGCCATCGACTGCAACGACAACAATGTCTTCCTTGGCCATGACATCCATCCTTTCGAAGTGGTTATACCGTTAGTATACCGCCCATAAGACCGGACGCTACCAGCTAGATCACATCTCGGGGGTGGTGTGAGCGGCCTCCGCATTCGCCGGGAAGAAGACGTTATAGAAGAACTCACCGATCCGGGCGATGACAGCACCGATACCATCGGAGAAGAAGGCGACAATCGGTTCGAGAAGGGCGTTAAAATCCATGGCCAATAGATTAGTACACATGCGCAAAGGCTTCACCCCGTTGCCCATCCGCGATGGTCTCAACGCCACTCGCGCCCGCGTTCCCGAACCCGGGCTCACCGCCTACTCATTCGTCTGGCACCTCGTATCCTCCCAGCGCCACCGCCACCCCTCAGACAACGAGGCCGCAGTCCTCGCCCGCTTCGATGCTGGCGAGGTGGTTCTCCGCGACGGCACCGTCCTTTCTCCGGACTCCGTCCTTACTGAGGGCTCCGACGTCTACTTCTACCGCACCCCCGCTCCGGAAACACCCGTCCCCTACGACATTCCGATCCTCTACGAAGACGACCAACTCCTCGTAGCCGACAAGCCCCACTTCATGGCCACCATGCCCCGCGCGCGCCACATCACTGAGACCGCCACCGTGCGCCTGCGCCGCTCGACCGGTCTTTCCGAACTCTCCCCCGCCCACCGCCTCGACAGGCTTACCGCCGGCGTCCTTCTCTTCACCAAGGACCGCACCGTCCGCGGCGCCTACCAAACCCTCTTCGCCAACCGGGAAGTCTCCAAGACTTACGAGGCCGTCGCCGCCTACCAGCCTTCCGATGCCCCCATTACCTGGCGCTCCCGCATCCACAAGGTCCCCGGCGAAATCCAAGGCACGCTCGTCGAAGGCGAACCCAACGCCATCACCACGCTCGAGTCTGTCATGCCCCTGTCTAGTTCGGAGCAGGCAGCCCTCGAAGCCATCCACGGCCCGCAACCCTCGCTCGCGCGCTACGTCCTCAAGCCCACCACCGGGAAGACGCACCAGCTCCGCCTCCACATGTGGGCCGCCGGCCACCCCATCCTCGGCGACCCGGTCTATCCCACCGTGCTTCCCGAGGACGCCGAAGACATGACCATCCCGATGCATCTCATTGCGCGCACGCTCTCCTTCACCGACCCGCTGAGCGGCGAGCAACGCACATTCACGTCACAATTAGGCACTACGTTCTAAAATTGACGTCCTACACGCCCACAATCCCTCTCCGGTGCACGCAGAGAGGGATTTTTCATGCTTTCCGCACGATGAGAAATGCTGCGAAAACCACTGGTCGAAGAATGGGGTAGCTATAACAACACAATTTCCCATTTCAATTCTCACCATGCCCGATCCGCACAATAATGGCGAGCCCCCACGTCAGTTGCCTGCGGATCCCCCAAGTTAACCTCTGTGACTGCTGTGAATATTCGAACATAGGAACTTTCGCGGCCCGCTTCGTTGGAACTCCGTTGCCACCCGACCCTCGCTAGCATCCTCTGTCTGCTATCAAGCCTCGTTGCACGCTGCACTCCACTCCGATACCCTCAAGCCCGTAAACACCAGGAGGAGGAACGCCATGAAGACCGCAACAATGCTCAAGATTGTCACCGCCACTGTCCTCCTCCTCGCCGCTACACTGCTCGCCGCTGTCCACCTCTTCCATCGCGCCGAGGTCAACAACCTCGTCTCCCAAGCCGAGGACCGCGGCGTCAACTACGAGCTCACCATCCACAATCCCGTGCTGTATACCTACAGCTTCCTTCCCGAGTAGCAGCGCCCGCCCCGCCTCGACCCCGTATTCGTCAACGATCCCATCACGAATTGGCACGACCCCAACGTCCCGTTTCCGAACTAAATGCGTAACTGCGTGCCGCACGCTTCTGTATCCGCGCGCAGGCAGTCGCGCCGTTCTACTCGGCCCCTCCAGTACGAGCCGATGGAAAGATGGGATGCCTTCCTTTCGACGCTAACGCAAAGTAGCGAGCGTCCCACCAAGCAAACGACAGGCCCCCTTGAATCGCTGAAGTGCCCCAGGTTTTGTTCCGTTTGAGTAGATGGGAAAATCTGGAACATGCCAAGGAAATTTGACCAGGATGCGAAGGACCGCGTGGTCCGTCTCGTTGAGGACCGCATCTTGGCGGAAAATATGTCGATGCAAGCCGCGTGCCAGGCAGTAGCCCCAAAGCTGGGGGTTTCATGGCACACAGCTCGTCAATGGACCCAGCAGGCCCGCCGTTCGGGAAACACTCCAGAACCTGTGCCTGAAGATTTGGCCGCCGAAAACGCGAGACTACGCCGTGAGAATCAAGAGCTACGCGATACTAATGAGCTGCTGAAGGCTGCCTCAGCTTTTTTCGCGTCGGAACTCGACCCCAGACGTCGGAAATGATCCGATTCATCGATGAACACCGGAATCGTTTCTCTATCGAGTTCATTTGTAAGACGTTGAAGAATAGCCGGGCTGGTGGGTTTATCACCTCGCGTGGTTATCGCCAGTCCAAGGCCCGTGGATTAAGTGCTCGTCGCCTTCGCGATGCTGTGCTGATTGAACGCATTAGGGCTGTTCATCAGGATAATTACGGTGTTTACGGGGTGCGGAAAATGTGGCATGCTCTTCGCCGTGAAGGAATTGATATCGGGCGTGAACAAACCGCTCGGTTGATGCGCCTGGCCGGTATTTCTGGCAAAGGCAAAGGCAGATCACCTATCACAACCCGAAGAGCTAACGTGCCTGATCTGCGCCCGGACTTGGTCGAGCGTGAATTCAAAGCTCAGGGTCCAAATAAGCTGTGGGTGGCCGACATTACGTATGTGCGCACGAAGAAAGGCTTTGTGTACGCCGCGTTTGTCACCGACGTTTACTCCCGCCGGATCGTTGGGTGGGCGTTATCAGACTCAATGCGGACTGAAGCACTGCCGCTGCAAGCTCTCAACCAAGCGATCGTGTGTGCTGAGGAAACAACAGGTCTCATTCACCATTCGGATCACGGGTCCCAGTACGTCAGCGTGGTCTACAACGAGCGACTAGCCCAGCACGGTATTGCCGCTTCCACTGGGACGGTTGGCGACTCCTACGACAATGCTCTTGCTGAAAACGTAAACGGCTCCTACAAGAACGAGCTAATCCATACTCGCAGGTGGGATGATGTTGTCGAGGTAGAAATCGCGACGTTCGAGTGGGTGTCATGGTGGAACGAGACAAGGCTCCACCAAAGCTTGGGATACCGAACCCGGTTGAGGTGGAAACCGATTTTTGGAAGCAGACCCCGCCACAGGAAATAATAACGATCAAGGCAAATGCCTAGGAACAAAACTCGGGGCACTTCACAAAACGTGTGGGCGTGTAGCGCTCGCGTGCCTCCGTGTGCCGATGACCCCTCTGCGTAACGATAGCCCTGTACTCGGGATGTAGCGAGGCCGATGCATTCGAGCACCCCATTATGTATGAGCTGTTGAAGAATCGCGAAGCGGTAGATTCGATGCCTCATTTACGTTTCAGGCTCCGACTGTCGCCGGCCCGCCAAAAGGCTCGGCATGACCGTCGGCGCGTTCTGCCTTCGGTATGCCAAGACCGCAAAAAGACCGCTTGCCGGGAAGAAGCGTGTTCTTCCCGGCAAGCGGCCTTTAAATATGTAGTTGTTGTTTGTTGTTTTTATGTCGG
>NZ_KV796426.1:0-8876 GCF_001809185.1 Corynebacterium sp. HMSC072G08 | reverse complement strand
CTTTAAAGCGGGAGGTCCTCAAAGATGCGAAGACCTTCGCCAATCAACTGATCTGCCGCAGAGACGTCTTCCGGTGGTGCGTGCGCTACAACACGTGCCGTCGGCACACTTGGTGCGGGTACCAAACTCCCGATGAGTTCGAGTCCCAAGCCGCTTAAGGTCTGATAGGCTTACACCTACTTTTGTTCACCCCACGGTGTCTACTTTCCGGGGGTCGGGCCCTCCTGTCACCAGGGTCATTCCAGGGCATATTTCCCCTGACTAAGAGAAGCAGTGACACAGAAGGCCTACCTCAGCGTGGGCCCTGTGGGCGTGCAGGTTCCGTGTGTGGCTGGTGTGCTGTGGCATGGTCGGCAGCGATTGATGACCGACCTTGGAGCGGGTGCCTTGTCTGGTCTCGCGGTTCAGGGTGGGTGGACTATTCGGCGGGTTGGATCTCGCTCTCGGTGACCCACTTGTGGTTGGTCATCGTCATCCCGTCGACGGTGATATCAACCATGTAGACCGTCTCCTCGGTGGAGTAATCGATGGTGGCCTCAGCACCCTTCATGCCGGACATGTGCTCGGCATCTAGGACAACGCTCGCCCCGTCGGGCAGGGGGGCCTGACCCGGATCGACGAGCTCCTCATGGACGACCCAGCGGTGGTCGGTAACCGGGGCCCCACCCTCGGTGGGGGTGTAGCTGACCGAATAGGTCGTGGTATCAAACGCCCCGGAAATGGTGGCGGTGGCGCCGTCCATGCCGGGCATGTGGTCAGCGGTGAGGATGACCTCGGTGCCCACCGGGTACGTGGGATCCTCGGCCTCTTCAATGCCTGCCGGCGGTGCCCCGCCGTCGGCAGGGTGGTCGTGCCCGCCGTGCTCTTCGTCGGCAGTGGTGGAGTCTTCCTGGTGGGTCTCGTGGGTCTCTGCGGTTGCCGTCGTGGTGCTGGTGGTGTCGGCATCGTCGGAGTTGTCGGCGGCGTCGCTGCAGGCGGTTAGCGCCAGGGTGGAGGTCAGTACCAAGGCGGCGAGGGTAATGCTGCGTTTCATGAGTGTTCCTTTCAAAGGTGGTGTGAGTTAGGAGTCGAGGGACAAGGTCAGTCAGTAACGGTTACGGGGGATATCGACTCACTGTGTTCCTCCTTCCCGTCGGTCGGAGCCAGGTGAGCCGGCTCCAGATCAATGCGGCGCAACAGCTGGGCGTTCAGGGCCACCACGATGGTCGAGGCAGACATCAAGATCGCGCCCACGGCCGGGGACAGCACGAACCCGATCGAGGCGAGCACTCCGGCGGCCAACGGCACGGCGAGGATGTTGTAGCCAGAGGCCCAGATCAGGTTCTGGATCATTTTGCGATAGCTGGCCTGGGACAGCTCAATCATCGACAGCACTGCCCGCGGGTCATCACTGGCTAGGACCACCCCGGCAGATTCCATGGCCACATCCGTGCCGGCACCGATGGCGATACCGACGTCCGCGCGGGTCAGAGCGGGGGCGTCATTGACACCGTCACCGACCATGGCCACGCTCAAACCCCGGTCCTGCAACTGCGTGACCTTGGTGTCTTTGTCCAGGGGCAGAACCTCGGCGAAGACCTCATCAATGCCTAGGTCCTGACCGACGGCGTGGGCGACCTGCTGCGCGTCACCGGTGATCATCGCGACCTTCACCCCGCGGTCCTGCAGGGCTTTGACGGCGGCGCGGGATTCGGGGCGGATCTTGTCCTCGACGGCCACGGCACCGATGATCTGACCGTCGCGGACAATATGGAGCACGCCGGCCCCACGCCCGGTCCAGGCGCTGGTGGTGTCGGTGAGTTCGGCCGGGGTGGTGAGGTTGAACTCGCGCAGCATGTTCGGCCCACCCACGAGGATCTCAGCGCCATCGACAGTGGCCCGGACCCCGCGGCCGGAGGCGGCGGTGAAACCGGTTGCGCGCAGTGGGCGGCGTGAGGCCTCCGGGTGTGCGGCCGCGGCAGCCACGATGGCGCGGGCCACGGGGTGTTCACTATCGGCCTCGGCGGCGGCGGCCAGGGCCAGCAGGTGCCCTTCCGAAGTACCGGGCACCGGGGCGACACCGGTGACCGCGTGCGCACCCTCGGTCAGGGTGCCGGTTTTGTCGAAGAGCACCACGTCGATGGTGCGCATCCGCTCGAGCGCCATCCGGTCCTTGATGAGCACCCCGGATTTCGCGGCCCGCTCGCTGGAGATCGCAATGACCAGAGGAATCGCCAGGCCCAGGGCGTGCGGACAGGCGATGACTAGCACCGTAACCGTGCGCACCACGGCATCGTCTGGGCTGCCGATGGTGGTCCACACCACCGCGGTGATCAGAGCGGAGATCAGCGCGAACCAGAACAACAACGCTGCCGCCCGATCCGCCAGGGCCTGGGCCCGGGAGGAGGACTCCTGGGCGTCGGCAACCATGCGTTGGATCCCGGCCAGGGCGGTGTCCCCGCCGGTAGCCTCCACCCGGATGCGGACGGTGTTGTCGGTGGCCACGGTACCGGCGACCACCTTGTCACCGGTGTCGCGGAAGACGGGACGGGATTCGCCAGTGATCATCGCCTCATCGAATTCGGCGGCTCCGTCGAGGATGGTTCCGTCGGCCGGCACTCGGGCACCGGCCCTCACCAGCACGACGTCGTCGACGACCAGCTCGGAGATGGCCACGGTGCGGGTAGTCCCGTCGATGACTTTCTCGGCCTCATCCGGCAGCAGGGCAGCCAGCGCGTCAAGCGCGGAGGACGCGGCCCCGAGAGCGCGCATCTCCAGCCAGTGCCCCAGCAGCATGATGGTCACCAGCAGGGCCAGCTCCCACCAAAAGTCCAGCTCAAAACCGCCCAGCCCCAGAGTGGTGACCCAGGAGGCCACAAACGCCACGGTGATGGCCATGGCGATCAGGAGCATCATCCCGGGTTGGCAGGATTTCAGTTCTTTCCATCCGCCCTTGAGGAAAGGCATTCCGCCGTAGACGAAGATGATCGTGCCCAGCACCGGGGGGATCCAGGTGGATCCGGAGAATGCCGGGAGGTGGTAGCCGAGCAGGTCGGCGACCATGGGGCTGAAAATAACGACGGGAATGGACAGAATCAGCGACCACCAGAAACGGTCCCGAAACATTGCGGTACTGTGTCCGGCGTGTTCGCCGTGACCATGAACGTGGTGGTCTTCGTCCAGGGCGGCGTGCGGGTGATCGTGGGGCATCGCCTGGCCGTGGGTGTCGGCATCCGCGTGGTGTTCGTGGCCGGCATGATCCGGGTGTTGGGTGTGGTCTGTTTCCGGAGCGGGGTGATCACCATGGTGATCACCGGAATGGTGGGGAGTGCTCATGACGTTCCTTTCGCTCAACCCGGTCGGGGTCGAGATGATGGGTAAAACTGATCAGGATAAGACGGCGTAGCCGGCCTCCTCAATGGCCCGGCGAACCATCTCCGGAGGTACGACACCGGTGACCGTGACGGTGGAAACACCACCAGCAGCGAGATCAATCTGGACGTCGCCGACCTGGGGGAGGGCCTGAAGGGCCTGGGTCACGCTTTTCGCGCAGTGCCCGCAGGTCAGGCCCGTGACCTGGTAGCTAGGGGAGGACCCTCCTGCTGACGAGTCGCTAGCGGCAGGGATGGAGGCGCTGTCGGCACGTGAGGCAGGCCCGCAACAGCTGCAGCCGTGGGAGACCATCGGCAAGAGGCGGGGCGAGGAGGTGATCATGGGAAAGCTCCTACGAGTCGGTGGGATGCGGCGATGCTACTCTCTAACGTATACCCCCCTGGGGTATATTTTCAGTATACCCCCGGGGGGTATATTTTCAATGGGTGGAGGGCGCGGCACTCACGCGGGGCAGGGTGTGGTCACTGAGCAGCCTCCTCACTGTCGGGAGGGGACAGCGGGAGGCGGAGGGCAAACACCGCTCCGCGACCGGGTCCGGGGGAGGTGGCGGTGAGAGTGCCGCCGTGGGCCTCGATCAATGCCTTGGAGATGGTCAGACCGATACCGGACCCGCCGTCGTCCCGGCTGCGGGCGGCATCCCCCCGGTAGAAGCGTTCGAAGATGTGTCCGAGCTGGTCAGGTGGGATGCCCTCGCCGTCATCGGCGACGTGGATGAGCGCGGTCGACGCCCCCTGTCGATGGACGCTGATCCGGACCTGCCCGCCGGCCGGGGTGTGCCGTAGCGCGTTCGACAGCAGATTGCTCATCACCTGGCCGAAGCGTTGCCGGTCCACGAGCACCCGGATAGTGTCCGTAATGGTCTCGACCTGTAAATCGACGCCTTTGTCAGCATAAGCTTCCCCCGCGGCAGCAGCGGCGGTATGGAGCAGATCCCCGAGCCCTTCCTCCGCCAGGTCCAAATCGATCCGGCGTTCCTGGGCCCGGGAGACATCGTCGATGTCTCCCATCAACCGGGTCAGGCGGGTGAGCTGGTCAGCCATGATCGTGTGGGTGGCATTATTCCAGTCCACGACCCCGTCCTGGAGGCCATCGAGGTAGACCGTGAGCACCGATAAGGGGGTACCCATTTCGTGGGCCAGATCAGAGAGCATCTGGCGGCGGACTTGTTCGGTGTGTTCCAGCCGGTCGGCCATGGTGTTGAAGGCATGCGCCAGGGTGGTGACCTCGGGGCCCGCTTCTCCGGCGGGCACGCGGATACGGTAGTTGCCGGCCGTCAGGCTGGTAGCGGCGCGGGTGAGATCCTGCAGGGGGGTGCGCAGACGACGCGATAACCACAGGCTGGCCAGCAGGGCGCTGATCAAGGCGGTGGGCAGGGCGACGGCCAAGGTGATCAGGTTGGCGCCCCGGTAGGCCTGCTCGGCATGGAACAGCTCCAGCGAGGGGTCCTCCCGGCCGGTCATCAACATATGATCATGGAACAGGATCGGACCCACCATCGTGGCCACGGCCGCGGCCACCAGCAGGCTAATCACCACCACCAACACCTGGGCGGCCAGGAAGCGGAAGGTCAGGCCGGGTCCGTGATTCATGGCTGCCCCACCCGGTAGCCCACGCCACGCACGGTGTCGATAAACCCCCGGCCCCGGGTGTCGGTGCCGAGCTTGCGACGCAAGTTGCCGATGTGGACATCGACGATGCGTTCATCACCGACCCAGGTGGTGTCCCAGACCTCGGAGACCAGGTCGTGGCGGGTCAGCACCTGGCCGGGGCGCAGGGCCAGGGCAACCAGCAGCTCGAACTCCGTGCGGGTGAGCTCCACGGTCGTCTCCCCCACCCGCACCTGATGGGCGACGGGGTCAAGGATGAGGTCACCAACGATCAGGGGAGTGGTCACCTGCGGTGGGGTGGTGCTGGTGCGCGGGCGGCGCAGCACCGCATACACCCGGGTCAACAGTTCCCGGATGCTAAAAGGTTTGGTGATGTAGTCATCCGCCCCCAAGGTCAAACCGCTGATCTTGTCGTCCTCGCTGCCACGCGCGGTGAGCATGAGGATGTAGCAGTCCGAGAAGGTGCGGATCCGTCGGCACACCTCCAGGCCGTCGAGTTCGGGCAGCCCCAGATCCAGCACCACAACATCGGGGGAAAAGCGACGGGCCTCGTCCACGGCCTGGGTGCCGGTGTGCGCCTGGCGGGTATCGAAGCCGGCCCGGATGAGGTAAGAAGCCACCATCTGAGCTAGGGGTTGTTCATCATCGACGACCAGCACCCGCCCCGGGGGCGTGGCGGTGGTCGGTGTGCGGTCAGCCATAGGCCCTAGTATCGTTCCGGCCAGGGGGGAATACCACCCTCGCTCAGTGCCCGGCGGGAAATCTTCATCAAATCTTCAAACATCACCCTTCGACCGCCGTCACCCCTGTGCCCCACCCCGGGTCGGCGGCATCGCCTCCCCTGGTCAGCTCAGCAGGCGCCACCAGGGATTTCACTGCCTGCACCGCATACCCGGGGCGGGTAGAAGGACATCGCCCACGGCTGTGGGGTGGTGTCCCGGTGGTGACCCAGCCCACCGAATTCACCCCCTTTTCGCCCTGTTATAAGGCTGTGAGCAGGGTTTTTAATTTCTGGGCCGTCAGGCACCCGTGCTAGATAAAGGTATGGCATCGACCTTGAGGCGGTGTCTTCTCACCGTCTTACCACGATCCAAGGAGATTGACGTGAAACGAGCAGCGATCGCAGCCGCCGCCCTTGCCCTCGCCCTCACGGGGTGTTCGGCCACCGACCCGGAACTCACCGCCGAAGGGACGGTGTCCCAGGATACATTCCTGACTACCCATGGCCTGGCCGCCATGGACGCGGTGGAGATCATTGATCACCTCGACCGGCAGAAGGTCACTGAGCGTCCCACGGATCTGATCGCCTCCGTGCGTGCCGATGAACTGCTGCTCTCGAGCGATGGCCAGGAGGTCGTGGTCGATCTTCCCGACAATCAGACGTATGTCTCGATCGCACCCTATCTCACCTCCACCCACGACTGCTTCTACCACAGCCTCACGACCTGCCGGGGGGAACTCGACAATGAGGACATCCAGGTCACGATCACCGATGAGGCGACCGGTGAGGTGCTGGTGGACGAGGCGACAACCACCTTCGACAACGGGTTTATTGGCTTCTGGCTTCCCGATGATGTCACCGGCTTGATTGAGGTCAGCTACCAGGGGCGTACCGGCACCACGGAGTTTTCCACCACCGACGACGGTGCCACCTGTGTCACAGACCTGCGCCTGACGTGATGGCTCAGCAGGGTCCTCACCTGCGCCTGTCTCCCGTGTCACTGAAATCTAGCACCAAGGAAGGTTAAATCATGATGAACGCGTTTTCCCGACGACAGTTTCTGCTCGGCGGGCTCGTCCTCGCTGGCACCGGGGCCGTGGCCGCCTGCACCAGCGACCCTGGACCCGCTGCCTCGGCACCAGGTCCCTCCCTTCGCCCCACTCCCACCCCCACTGCGCTCGGTGAGCCGACGGTGCGCCGGACACTAACCGCCCGGCCCCTCTCTCTGGATATCGGCGGCATCGAAGCCAAGACGTGGGGATACGTCTCTGACACCGGGGATGCGGCCATTGAGGCCACCGTCGGCGACGTCCTCCAGGTCGATATCACCAATGAACTGCCTGAGAGCACCTCCATCCACTGGCATGGCATCGCACTCCACAACGCAGCCGACGGTGTGCCCGGCATGACCCAGGACCCCATTGAACCTGGCGAGTCTTTCTCCTATGTTTTTGAAGTCCCCCACGGTGGCACCTACTTCTACCATTCCCACACCGGCCTGCAGCTTGATCGCGGCCTCCACGCCCCACTGATCGTCCGCGACCCGCAAGACGCTGAGGACCAGGACGTCGAGTGGACCATCGTGCTCGATGACTGGGTCGATGGCATTCAGGGCACTCCCGACGATGAGCTCGACAAGCTCACCGGAATGGGTTCGGGCGACCATAACGGGAAGAAGGGGATGGGAGGTCACGGCCATATGATGCACGGCACCCCGGACCGGGTACTGGGCGGGGATGCCGGCGATGTGATGTATCCGCACTACCTCATCAACGGACGTATCCCCCGTGCTCACCGGACCTTCAAGGCTCGCCCGGGCGACAAGGCCCGCCTGCGGTTTATCAACTCCGGCGGTGACACCATCTTCAAGGTGGCCCTCGGTGGCCACCGCATGACCGTCACCCACACCGACGGCTTCCCCGTCCAGCCCAGGGAGACCGAATCGATCTACCTGTCGATGGGCGAGCGTGTCGACGTCGACGTCATCCTCGGCGACGGCATCTTCCCGCTCACGGCTTTGGCGGTGGGTAAAGACGACCGCGCCTTCGCCGTCATCCGCACCGCCGGCGGCCAAGCCCCCCACCCCGATGTCGACTTCCCCGAGTTGTCGTCCACCGGACTGCTTCTGTCCTCCCTGAAGCCAGCAGACCGTGCACTCCTGCCCGAGGGCACACCAGACCGAGAAGTCAGCATCGACCTGGGCGGGCAGATGATGCCATATGAATGGAGCATTCTCACCGACGGCCAATCCTCCTCCGCGACCGTGCAGGAGGGCCAGCGCCTGCGGATGGTCATGCGCAACAGGACCATGATGCCCCATCCCATGCACATCCACGGCCACACGTGGGCGCTGCCCGGCAGCGGCGGACTACGCAAGGACACCGTCCTTCTCCGCCACGGTGAAACCATGATCGCCGACTTGATCGCTGACAACCCCGGGGAGTGGGCATTTCACTGCCATAACGCCTATCACATGGAAACCGGGATGGTCAGCTCGCTTCGCTACGAGTAACCCCCACAGCAGGGTTGAGTGCCGAGGTGGGCGGGGTGTCCCCCGAGTAGTGGACACGGCGTTGGTGTCAGGGTTGAGCAGTGTGTGCCAGGAGTCGACGGGTTTGAAGTATGCGTCAGCGCGCACGGCAGCAAGTTCAATGATGCGGTCGTAGCGCTTGTTAAGGCCGGTGGTTTCGGTACGACAAGCCCTGCCCACGCAGGTAACGAATTTGTGCCCATTGCTCCAAGGAAATCACCCATCCGATCTTTTTCGAGTGGGCTACTTTTCGAGGAGCGTTTTGGGCTACTTTTCAAAGAGCGCTGACAGCCCCGTGCGGGTTGTCCACAGGGTGAGTGTGGTTGGTCTTCCGTAGCGGGCGCGGGTGTGGTTGCCTTAGTGCTATGAGCACTTCGCAGGCACTAGCACTTCGCAGGACTATTCGAACTCCATCCCAACCCCCGCTACTACGACCACTGGGGAGGGTCAGCGGCGGGGGCCGAGTTTGCGGGATATTTCCCAGCAGGAATTAAGTACTGCTACCCAGTACATGAACGAGTGTTTAATCGAAAGCGTATACGCAACTCCAACACCCGCCAGGGGTAGTTGGGAGGGTTGAGTGAAAAGGGTGCAAGAACGCGTATTGGTCGGATGGGCCTGACCCCTGGAAAGTAGACACGTCGGG
>NZ_KV796425.1:0-218 GCF_001809185.1 Corynebacterium sp. HMSC072G08 | reverse complement strand
GGGCTAAGTAGCAGAAAGCGTGTCTGATTCTCGGGGTTGACGCAGGCCAGGTGATATAAACCGTGGGTTTATTTCGCCGAAGACGTAATAAACCCAGATGGTCCGCGAAATACCAGCTTCAATACAAACCTGTGCTAGTCGGCGATATCTGCTTGTTGGATGCCTAAGAACCATCCACGATGCCCAGTGTGTTCATCAAAAATGAAACGCAACGGCAC
>NZ_KV796424.1:0-34110 GCF_001809185.1 Corynebacterium sp. HMSC072G08 | reverse complement strand
ATCAATGCACTCTAAAACCGGAAGAGCCGCAATGATTCTCGCAGACATGGGCGCGCGCGTCATCCGCGTCGTGCGCCCCGGCAATCCGGCGGACATCGTCCCGCATGGCGTTCTCTACCGCGGCCAGGAAACCCTTGAGGCCAACCTCAAGGACCCCGATGATGTCGCCCGCGTTCTCGACCTCATCACCGACGCCCAGCTCCTCATCGAGGGCTTCCGCCCCAGCGTCGCGGAGCGTCTCGGCCTCGGGCCTTCCGATGCCGCCTCCCGCAACCCCGCGCTCGTCTACGGCCGCATGACGGGCTGGGGCCAGGACGGACCGCTCGCGCAAACAGCCGGGCACGATATCAACTACATCGCCATCTCCGGCGCACTCGGCGCTATCGCCGCGCCCGACGGACGCCCCGTGCCGCCGCTGAACTTCATGGGCGACTTCGGCGGCGGCTCGATGTACCTCGTCTCCGGCCTCCTCGCCGCCCTCGTGCACGCACAGACCACCGGTGAGGGCGCCGTGGTGGACGCCAACATTGTGGACGGCGCGGCCTCCTTGACGGCAATGCTCCACGCCTTTAGGAATGCCGGCCAGTGGGGCCCAACCGGCACGAACGTGCTCGACGGCGGCGCGCCGTTCTACACCGTGTACAAGACGTCCGACGGGAAGTGGATGTCTGTAGGCGCCATCGAGCCGCAGTTCTACGCCGAACTACTACGGCTCCTCGACCTCACGAACGAACTAGCAGGGATTGACCAGAACGACCAAGCCGAGTGGCCACGCGTGGCCCAGCGCTTCGCCGAGGTCTTCGTCACGAAGACCCAGGCCGAGTGGGTAAAGATTTTCCGCGGCACCGATGCGTGCGTCGCCGAAGTCGTCTCCCCTGACGACGTACTCGACCATCCCCATCTGGCCGCCCGCGGCACCTACCGCCCCACGAGCGACGGGATGGAGCCCGCGCCCGCGCCGCGGATTTCTCCCTTGGCTTAAAACGCGAGAAGGCGGCGCCTTCCTTCCGGAAAGCGCCGCCGTGAAGCACCGTACCGCGTACTACTTAAAGAGCCGGGAAGTACGGAATCTTCTGGCCCTGGATGGTGCCGCGGCCGACGAGGGTGTTGTACACGGTGCCCCAGAAGGCCACGGAAATAGCCACGCCGAGGACCGAGGAGATGACGTAGCCGGCGGTGGAGGAACCGGTATTGGCAGCAGTAGCAGAGCCGGATGCTGCAGCGTCAGAAGACTCAGCGAGGGCGACCGGAGCAGCGACAGCGCCGCTGGTGGCCAGAGCAACGGAGGTGGCAGCAGCGATAACGCCGCGGGTGAGCTTAGAGGACATAATATTTCCTTGGGTTAAGGGGAGATACGGACGTTTTCGATTCTAAAACATTATCGCTAGGCCGCGTGTGGTTTAAGCAACAAATTTTCTAAATTGTCCGTTACATCAACGTGAACGACATGAAATAAATGAAAACAATCCGCATATGTCAAGCATCGCCCCCTCGGCACTCACCTGCATATGCAAAAAGAGCCGCTTCCAAAAGGAAGAGGCTCTTCGTTGCGTTTACCGCAGGCGCGGAATCCAGCTAAGCGTGACTAGTCGCCGATTTGGTCGCGGCCGCGCTTAACGATGTGCTCGTCCGGCTCGCCGACCACGGAGTGGTCCTTGTTCGTGTACTCGAACTTGGAGAGCACGTAGCGCATGGCGTTAATGCGGGCGCGCTTCTTGTCATTCGACTTAATGGTGATCCACGGAGACTCGTCGGTATCCGTGTAGCGGAACTGCTCTTCCTTGGCGCGGGTGTAGTCGTCCCACTTGTCGAGGGACGCGAGGTCCATCGGTGACAGCTTCCACTGGCGCACCGGGTCAATCTGGCGAATCGCGAAGCGGGTGCGCTGCTCCTTGCGGGTCACGGAGAACCACAGCTTGGTGAGCGAAATACCCGAACCCAGAATCATGTTCTCGAGCATCGGCACCTCACGGAGGAACTCCGCGTGCTGCGACTCGGTGCAGAAACCCATGACGCGCTCGACGCCGGAGCGGTTGTACCAGGAGCGGTCAAAGAAGACGATCTCGCCGCCGGCCGGGAAGTGCTGGATGTAGCGCTGGAAGTACCACGAGGTGGACTCACGCGGCGACGGCTTCTCAAGCGCCACCGTGCGTGCGCCACGCGGATTGAGGTGTTCGTTGAAACGCTTAATGGTGCCGCCCTTGCCAGCAGCGTCGCGACCCTCAAAAATAATGATGTGGCGCTGGCCAGTTTCCTTGGTCCAGTTCTGCCACTTCAGCAGCTCAATCTGCAGGGCGCGCTTCGTCACCTCGTACTCGTCACGCGTCATGCGCTCCTCATACGGGTAGTTCTCGCGCCACGTCTCCACCGGAGAGCCATCCGGCATGATGAGCGAGGGATCATCCTCGTCAGAGTCGTCAACGACGTAGCCGTCGGTCTGTGCAAGGTCAATCTCGGGAAGCTCGTCGTCTTTAATATCAGCCATGCATGACATTTTACTCCTAAAATCGCCCTAAAGTGCCCGCATGGGAGGTGAACCCCCGGTGAAATTCACCCCTCCCCGCCCCCACTGCGCAGACCCGCCAAAAAGACGAAAACTGCAAAAGCCCGCGCACACAGCGCGGGCAGCAGTTAGTCGCTCGAGGCGAAATCTACTACTGGGTCAGACCGATGAGGTCAGAGACGTTGCCAGCCATGTCAGCGAGCTGCTTCAGCAGAAGAAGCAGCTGGCCGGTCCAGGTACCTTCGGCAGAAAGCTTGAAGAACTCCATGTGATTACTCCTTTAAGGGTTGTGAAAGTTAGGTACACGGGCGCATGCTCACGCCCGCAAGGTTGAATTAGGCCTCAGACTTGGAGGACAGGCCCTCGAAGACGCCGGAGGTCTTCTCGGTCAGGGCGTCGGAACCATTGATCATGGTGTTCATGTTGCCAGCGAACTTCGCAAAGCCAGTGAACAGGTCGTGAATAGCCTTGCCGAAGGTGGAGAAGTTGTCCAGCTGCTCGGTGACGAAAGAGAGATCCATGTGTGTCTCCTTTAGATGTACCCAACTACAGGAGTCGGGGATGTGAATAAACGGTTTTTACGACATCCCGCAGTGGATGTCACGAGGATTATTGTGGCACATTTTGCTGACGCGTCAAACGGAAATTCTGATGCAATTCTCCCATCCATACGTCGTCTAAATCACACCGTACACTTTCTCACTCACCACACAGACAACACTAAGAAACGCCCCCACCTGCACGAATATAAAATACCGCCAATTTAGTCATTCTTTTTTTGGCAGCTCCCCGTAACACCCACCACACTGTGTCCGATTTAATCGGACCGCAACCTTAAATTTGGTTAACCCGGTGTTAACCTTCAGCGAGTAAACGGGGGTGTCTAATGGGGGTAAACTTCGCCGCGGCAGCGGCTTTGGAGCGGGCTGAGTCGGCGTTCCCGCATGCTTTCGACGGCAATGAGGACACGACTGTGCAACACGGCGTGTCGTTCCAAATGTTACGGATGTTACTCAAGTAAAGCCGTCACGTGCCGCGAGAAGCCGGAGGCGCTGTGCACGCTGCGGCCGCCTGAGGGCCAGGCACGCGTACAGAACTAGCGCGGCCCCAAACGCGCAAAAGCGCCCGCCGCGCTCCTCTTTACAAGTAAGGAGTACGGCGGGCGCGTGGAGACGCGAGGGGCGGGGCTTAGAAGCCCATGCCGCCCATCTCGTCAGCGCCAGGAGCGGCCGGTGCGGCCGGCTCCGGCTTGTCAGCAACGACAGCCTCAGTGGTGAGGAAGAGCGCGGCGATGGATGCAGCGTTCTGCAGCGCAGAGCGGGTGACCTTGACCGGGTCGTTGATGCCCGCGGCCATGAGGTCGACGTACTCGCCGGTGGCGGCGTTGAGGCCTTCGCCAGCCTTAAGGTTGGCGACCTTGTCAGCCACGACGCCCGGCTCGAAGCCAGCGTTCAACGCAATCTGCTTAAGCGGTGCGGACAGTGCCTCGCGGACGATCTTCACGCCAGTGGCCTCGTCGCCCTTGAGATCAGACAGGGAGTCCAGAGCCTTGGCAGCCTGCAGGAGGGCGACGCCACCGCCGGCGACAATGCCCTCTTCGACGGCAGCCTTCGCGTTGCGGACGGCGTCCTCAATGCGGTGCTTGCGCTCGGTGAGCTCGACCTCGGTAGCAGCGCCGACCTTGAGGACGGCCACGCCGCCGGAGAGCTTAGCCAGGCGCTCCTGGAGCTTCTCACGGTCGTAGTCAGAGTCAGAGTTCTCAATCTCGGCGCGAATCTGCTTGATGCGGCCGTCGATCTGCTCCTGGGAGCCGGCGCCCTGAACGATGGTGGTGTCGTCCTTGGTGACGACGACCTTGCGGGCCTGGCCGAGGAACTCGAGCTCGGCGGTCTCGAGGGAGAGGCCGACCTCCTCGGAGATGACCTGGCCGCCGGTGAGGATAGCCATGTCCTGCAGGGTGGCCTTGCGGCGGTCGCCGAAGCCCGGTGCCTTCACGGCAACGGACTTGAAGGTGCCGCGAATCTTGTTGACGACGAGGGTGGACAGGGCCTCGCCCTCGACGTCCTCAGCGATGATGAGCAGCGGCTTGCCGGTCTGCATGACCTTCTCGAGGACCGGGACGAGGTCCTTGATGTTGGAGATCTTGGAGGAGACCAGAAGGATGTACGGATCCTCGAGGACGGCCTCCTGACGCTCCATGTCAGTGGCGAAGTAGCCGGAGATGTAGCCCTTGTCGAAGCGCATACCCTCGGTAACCTCAAGGTCGACGCCGAAGGTGTTGGACTCCTCGACAGTGATGACGGAGTCCTTGTTCACGGAGCCGTTGCCCACGGTGTACATAGCCTCGGCGATCTTCTCGCCAATGGCCGGGTCAGCGGCGGAGATGCCAGCGGTCGTGGCGATCTGCTCCTGGGTCTCGACCTCCGTGGCGGAAGAGAGCAAGGCGTCAACGACGGCCTTGGTGGCGGTCTCGATGCCGCGCTTGATGCCCATCGGGTTGGAGCCGGCGGCTACGTTGCGCAGGCCCTCGCGGACGAGCGCCTGAGCCAGGACGGTAGCGGTGGTGGTGCCGTCGCCTGCGACGTCATCCGTCTTCTTGGCAACTTCCTTGACGAGCTCGGCGCCGATCTTCTCGTACGGATCCTCGAGCTCGATCTCGCGCGCGATGGACACGCCGTCGTTCGTAATGGTCGGGGCGCCCCAGGACTTCTCCAGGACGACGTTGCGGCCCTTGGGGCCGAGCGTGACCTTGACAGCGTCGGCCAGCGTGTTGAGGCCACGCTCGAGGCCGCGACGCGCCTCTTCGTCAAAGGCAATGATCTTTGCCATGTCTTTTTAACTCCTTGATTGGTGTCTTTTGTCTATGTGGTTGAAAGAAGACGACACTCAAGCGTCCCACCCTTCAAAGAGGCCCGCGACGGCGCGGCTGGCGAGTGTAAACCAACCTCAACTTCAAAGGTGCACGTTCTTAGCACTGACCATTCTCGAGTGCTAGCGACCATTCTGGCACTCGCCCGCACCGAGTGCAAGAAATGACGCGCATGCCCTGAGAGATCGCGAAAGGCCCGCCGGGAACCGGCGAGCCTGGAGCAAAGGGGGCATCGGAAAGCTAGGCGCGAGCCTTGCGGCGAGTCCACCAGTAGGTGAAGGCCACGGCCGCAATGAAGGCGATGATGCCCAGGATATCGGCGTAGGTTCCGCCGGAGAAGAACTCGAGCGGGGACGCGCCGCCGTCCGCCGCGATGAGGCCGGCGTTGACGACGCCGAAGAGGGACTCACCGACGATGAGGCCGGTGGCGAGCAGCGTGCCCAGGCGCTTCTTAGCCTCGGCGCTCTCCTGCTTGGCGGCCCAGTTGTCGTAGAACGTACCGAGGATGGCGCCGATCGGGATGATGATCGTGAGCGAGGCCGGCAGGTACATGCCCATGCCGACGGCGAGCGGCGAGAGGGAGTACTTATCCGTGGTCTTGCGCAAAACCTCGTCGATAACGATGAGGACCGCGCCGATGCCCATGCCGAGGAAGATGAGGTTCCAGTCCAGCGTGCTGTCGAAGATGCCCGAGGCGACCGAGGACATAAGCGCAGCCTGCGGGGCGGCGAGTGCGTCCTCGCCGGCGCCCTCCATGCCCTGGAAGCCGAATCCGGTGAGCATGACCTGAAGGATGGGCGGAATGACGACGGAGCCGAAGAGGACACCGATAATGAGGGCGACCTGCTGCTTCCAGGGCGTCGCGCCCACGAGCTGGCCGGTCTTCAAGTCCTGGAGGTTATCGTTCGAAATCGTGGCGATGCCGAAGATAATGGCCGCCGAGAAGAGCGTGTAGGCCACGAGCGAGAGCGGGTTCGCGTCCACGCCGCGCATGACGGCGGCGATGATGAGCGAGACCGCGACGACGGCGATGATGCCGATGGAGGAAATCGGCGAGTTCGACGCGCCGATGAGGCCGGCCATGTAACCGCAGACGGAGGCGATGACGAGACCGAGGACGAGCGTGAACAGCACGGAAACCGCGATGAGCACGAAGGCGTGCTCGTGAATATCGGTCTGCGAGAGGAAGTCCCACAACAGCAGGCCGATGGGCAGCATAAGGACCACGATGGTGGTGGCCACGTACGGGAACGGAATGTCGCGCTCCGTGACGTCCACGGCGTTGCCCGCCTTGCGGCTGCGCGAGGAAGCCAGGGACTGGGAGATGCCTTTGGCGATGGGGCCAGTGATCTTGATGAGCGTCCACACGGCAGCAATCGCCATGGTGCCGACACCGATGAAGCGGATCTCGCCGGAGAAGACCTCGTCGACGATGTCTGCCATCGCGGCGACGTCCGAGATATCGCCCGCGGTGCGGATGGGCAGCAGGATAATAAAGGAGATGAACACGCCCACGAGCATGGCGATACCGACAGGCAGGCCGACCAAGTGGCCCACGCCGATAAGCGCCATGGACAGGCTCGTACCAAGCGTCGTCGCGCCCGCGCCGAGCTTGAAGTAGCCCGCGACGGAGGACGAGATAGCCTTCATCGCGGCGAGCAGGGACATCGCGGCGGAGATGACGCCGCCCACGAGGATGACGCGCAGGCCCTTGGCGTTTTCCTCTCCTGCTTTGTCCGTGACGCCGTTTGCGCTGTCACCGTCGCCGACTTTAAGGACCTCGGCCGCAGCGACGCCCTCCGGATAGGGCAGGTCCGAGCCGGTAACGAGCGCGCGGCGCAGCGGGATGGAGTACATGACGCCGAGGATGCCGCCGATGGCACACACCGCGGCCGTCTCGAAGAAGCTGAATCCCGTCCAGTAGCCGACCATAACGAGGCCGGGGAGGACAAAGATGATGGCGGACAACGTACCGGCAGCAGACGCGATGGTCTGCACGATGTTGTTTTCCTTGATGTTGTGCCCCTTGAACTTGCGGAGCACGGCCATGGAGATGACGGCGGCGGGAATCGACGTCGCGAACGTGAGGCCCACTTTGAGGCCGAGGTAGACGTTGGCGGCGGTAAACACGAGGGTGATAAGCCCGCCGATGATGACGCCGCGCAGCGTCAATTCCGGCAACGATGCAGGCTTTTTCGCGGTCCCGGCGGGGGCTACTGGTGTGCCCATGCGAGGTCCTTTCTTTTCAAGATAAAATTCAACCTATCGAATGGTAGTCTCCATAGCCCGAATTGCCACATCTATAGTGGGAACCATGACTGATATTGCTAGCTCCGTCCGCGGCGATCGCGCCCGGATTTTCCAGGACCTGTCCCAACTCGTTGGCTTCGCCTCCGTCCACAATGAGCCTGGCCACGAGCAGGCCAACAAGGACGCCGCAGCGTGGGTTGCCGCCGCGCTTTCCGATGCCGCCTTTAGCGTCGAGTCCATCCCCACCACCGACGGCTCCATCGCCGTCCTGGGCAACCGCCCGGGTGACGAGGGTGCGAAGACCGTGCTGCTCTACTCGCACTACGACGTCGTCCCGGCCGGTGACCCGGCCGCGTGGGAGTCCGATCCCTTCACGTTGACCGAGCGCGCGCACGCCGATGGCACGACGCGCTGGTTCGGCCGCGGTGCAGCGGACTGCAAGGGCAACGTCGCCGCGCACCTCGCGGCGTTGCGCGCGGTCGAGGAAGCTGGTGGCACCAAGCTGAACCTGAAGTTCCTCGTCGAGGGCTCTGAGGAGCGCGGTGGCGCCGGTCTTTCCGCGCTCATCGAGGAGCGTCCGGAGCTCTTCGCCGCAGACGCCATCCTCATCGTCGACGCCGGCAACTCCGCCGTGGGCCAGCCCACGCTCACCACATCGCTGCGCGGCGGCGGCCAGGTTCGCGTCAAGGTGACGACGGCCGAGTCCGCCGTCCACTCCGGCCAGTTCGGCGGCGCGGCCCCGGACGCCGTGAAGGCACTCATGCGCACGCTCGACTCGCTCACGGACGAGTACGGCCGCACCGTCATCGACGGCGTGGAGTGCCGCGATACCTGGGACGGCCAGGGCTACCCCGCTGACAACTTCCGTGCTGATGCGCAGCTGCTCGACGGCGTGGCCATCGCCGGCGAGGGCTCCTCCGAAGGCGCCACCGAGACCGAGATCGCCTCCATGCTGTGGTCCCGCCCGGCCGTGAGCGTCATCGGCTTTACCTCCACCCCGGTCTCCGAGGCCGTCAACGCCGTGGCCAATGTCGCCGAGGCCGCGCTCAACCTGCGCGTGCCCGCCCACATGTCCGCCGCGGACACGGAGGCCAAGCTCATCGAGCACCTCAAGAACCACGTGCCGTGGGGCGCCCACATCGAGATCACCTCATGGGACGCCAACCAGGGCTTTGCTACGGACCCCGAACTGCCCGCAGCCCGCGTGTTCGCCGAGGCTTTTTCTGAGGCTTATGGCACAGAGACGACCGCGCAGGGCATGGGCGGCTCTATCCCGCTCACCACCGAGCTGCAGGAGAAGTACCCCAACGCCGAGATCATCCTCTACGGGGTCGAGGAGCCCAAGGCCGTCATCCACTCCGCGAACGAGTCCGTGGACCCGACCGAGATTGAGGCCGTCGCCATCGCCGAGGCCCTCTTCCTCACCCGCTTCTAGCCGCCCCGCAGCGCGCGTTAGCCACAACGTCCGAATAAGGCCCGGATTTTTCGAGATCTGGAACCTTCGTCGGGGGTTGTGGCTATTTTCGTGCGCACGCCGCGGCGCTGTGCGCAGGGGCTGCAGTCACAACAGCCACATAGACAACAGCATTGCTGTAGTCTTGAAGCGACGTAAAACAAAAGGGAGGCGCGCGTGCTCATTCTGCTGCTCGGACTTTTCTGCACCGCAGCGGCTGCACCGCTTATCATACGCCTCTGCGGACGTGCAGGCTTTGGCCTACTCGCGCTCGTTCCGCTCGCGGGATTCATCTGGGTGCTCCAGCTCTTCGTCGAGAAACGCTTCGCCGCGGGCGCGCTCGAGCAGCGCATCGAATGGATGCCAGCGGCCCACCTCGACATCGAGCTGCGCCTCGACCCGCTGGCCGGGCTGTTCTCGCTCATCATCTTAGGCGTGGGCGCGCTCGTCCTTTTCTATTGCTGGGGCTACTTCACGCCCGCGGACGGCGCGGCGCCCCGGCGGCGTCTCGAGATGTTCGCCTCCCAGATGGTCGCCTTCGCCGCCGCCATGTTCGGCCTCGTCATCTCGGATAACTTCCTGCTCATGTACGTCTTCTGGGAAGTGACCTCGCTGCTGTCCTTCCTGCTCGTGAGCTACTACGGCGAGCGCGCCTCCTCGCGCCGCGCCGCGCAGCAGGCGCTCATGGTCACCACCCTCGGCGGCCTGGCCATGCTCATCGGCATCATCGGCTTCGGCCGCCAGTCGGGCGTGTGGACGTTCAGCGGCATCGCGAGCCTTCAGGCCGATATCGCGACGACCCCGTATATCGCCTGGTCCGTGTGCCTCGTCCTCGCCGGTGCTCTGAGCAAATCCGCCATCGCGCCCGCCCACTTCTGGCTGCCCGGCGCGATGGCCGCGCCCACGCCGGTCTCCGCGTATCTCCACTCCGCCGCGATGGTCAAGGCGGGCATCTACTTGGTCGCCCGCCTCTCCCCCGAGGTCCACACCGTCCCGGCTTGGCACATCGTGGTCATCCCGCTCGGTTTGTTCACCATGCTGCTGGGCGGCTGGATGGCGCTCAAGCAGCGCGACTTAAAGCTCATTCTTGCCTACGGCACGGTCTCCCAGCTGGGATTTATCACCTCCGTCGTCGCCATTGGTTCCCGCGAGGCGCTGCAAGCGGGGCTCGCGCTCACCTTTGCGCACTCGCTGTTTAAGGCCACCCTCTTTATGGTGGTCGGAGCCATCGACCATGCGTCGGGGACAAGGGACATCGGAAAGCTCAGCGGCCTGGGGCGGCGCCAACCGGTCCTGGCGCTTATCGCTGGCATCTCCGCGCTGTCCATGGCGGGCCTGCCGCCACTGCTCGGCTTTGTCGCCAAAGAAGCGACGCTGGAGACGGTTCTCCACGAGGAGCTGCTCACGGGCATGCCGCGCAACATGATGCTCGTCGCGGTCGTGCTCGGCTCCATCCTCACCATGGCGTACGCACTGCGCTTCCTCTGGGGCGCGTTCGCGACCAAGGGAACCGAAGGCCCGAGCACGGCCGTGAAGAAGATGCACCACGTCGGCCCCGCCCTGTGGGTCCCGCCGGCTGTGCTCACGGTGCTCACCATCTTCCTAGGCGCACAGCCGGCACCGCTATCCAATGGGCTCACGCAGCACCTCGACCCGATCTTCGGCGAGGGGTCCGCGCTCAAGCTGTGGCACGGCTGGACGCTACCGCTGGGCATCTCGGCGTTTATCATTGTGGCCGGTTGCCTCATGCACTGGCAGCGGGGACTCGTCGCCGCCGCGCAGTTCGACACCCCGGCGCTGGGCAACGCGGACGACGCATACGATGCCACCCTCGCCCGGCTGCGCCGCGCGTCCTTGCGCATTACGGCGCAGACGCAGCGCGGCTCCCTGCAGTTCAACCTCACCACGATTTTCGTGTGTCTCATCCTCCTCGTGATGGCAGCCCTCGTCGGCGGCGACCTCACGGATGTGCGCATGCACGTGGCGGATAACCCGTGGCAGGCCATCGCGGCCGTCCTCATGATGGCCGCGGCCATCGCGGCCACGGCCATGCACAACCGCTTGTCCGCCGTGCTGGTCGTGGGCATTTCGGGCTACGCGCTCTCCTTCATCTTTGCGCTTCACGGCGCGCCGGACCTGGCACTCACGCAGCTGCTCGTCGAGACCATCATCGTGGTGCTCTTCATGCTCGTCCTGCGCAAGATGCCCGCCAACGTCGAATGGCGCCAGGGCCCGGAGATGAACCGCCTGCGTGCGTGGCTGTCCGTCGCGGTCGGTCTCACCGTCTCGGTGGCGGGCATGTTCGCCATCAACGCGCGCACGGCCGCGCCGATTTCGGAATACATGCCGAAGCTCGCCAAGGAGATTGGCCACGGCGCGAACACGGTAAACGTGTTGCTCGTGGACATCCGCGCGTGGGATACCTTCGGCGAAGTCACCGTCCTCGTCATCGCGGCGACGGGCGTGGCCTCGCTCATCTACCGCACGCAGTCCTTCACGCGCTCCTCGCGCCGCCCCACGCTGCGTGCAGTGGGCCGCCGCTGGCTGGCCGTGGGCTCCGAGTCGGAGCAACGCCAGAACCGCTCGCTCATGATCGACGTCATCACGCGCCTGCTCTTCCCGTCCATGATGGCGCTTTCGCTCTACTTCTTCTTCGCCGGCCACAACGCGCCCGGCGGCGGTTTTGCGGGCGGCCTCGTGGCCTCGCTCGCGTTCACGCTGCGCTACCTCGCGGGCGGGCGCGAGGAGCTCGAGGAGGCTTTGCCTATCGATGCCGCCCGCCTGCTCGGCGCCGGCCTTCTTACCTCCTCGGTCTCCGTCATCGTGCCGCTGCTTTTGGGCCAGCCCCCGTTGACGACGGCGTATACGAAGCTCGAGGTGCCATTCCTCGGCGCGGTCTCGCTGCCCTCGGCGCTCATCTTCGACGCGGGCGTCTACATCATCGTCGTGGGGCTCACCATGCACATCCTTACCTCGCTTGGCGGCAAGCTCGACGAGGAAGAGGAGGCACGTAAGCAGCGCGCCCGCGACCGCAAGCGCTCGCTCCAACTACAAATGCGCCACCAAGCCGGCCGCAAGCCGACGAACGCGCCGGCACAGGCCACGGCATCCACCGCAACAGCGACGACAAGCACAGGAAAGGAGACATCATGACCGCCAATCTCCTCCTCTTGCTCGCCTCGGGCGTGTCCGTCGCGGCGGGCGTCTACCTGCTACTCGACCGCGCGATGACGAAAATGCTCATGGGCATCCTGCTCATTGGCAACGGCGCGAACCTGCTCATGCTCCAGGCAGGCGGCGAGCCGGGGTCCCCGCCCATTACCGGGCGCGAATCCACGCAGTATGGCGAACAGATCGCAGACCCGCTGGCGCAGGGCATGATCCTCACGGCCATCGTCATTTCCATGGCAATGACGGGCTTCATCCTCACGCTGGCCTATCGCCAGTACCGCTACCGCACGGCGGACGTCATCGAGGACGACACGGAAGACGCAGCCATCGCGGCGAGCGTGGGCCGGTCAACCTCGACGATCTCGCCAGACGTCGACGCGTCCTCCGACCCCACGACAGGCAGGGACACGGACAAGGGCGACGCCTTCGGCCCCTCGTCCTTTGAGGAGCCGGTGAAAGGCCCAGAGAAACACCATAAGAAGAAGCCGGAAGGCACCGCGAAGGGAGACAGCGATGACTGAGCCGCTGCACGGCCTGGCCGAGGTCGTCTACCCGTTCGTGGGTTATCTCATCCCGCTGCCGATCATCATTCCGGCGGTGGCGGCGGCGCTCGCCATGCTCTTCGCCCGCGTGCCGTGGGTACAGCGCACCCTCGCCTTCTTCGCGCTGCTCGCCAGCGCGGGCGTGGCGGCACTGCTCATCGTCATCGCGGATTTCTACGGCATCCAGGCCATCCAGGTCGGCGGATGGGACGCCCCGGTGGGTATCACGCTCGTCGCGGACCGGTTGAGCTCAATCATGCTCTTCACGTCGTCCATCGTGCTCTTCTCCGTCATGTGGTACGCCATCGCGCAGGGCATCCGGGACGGCGACCGCGACTCCCCCGTCGCGGTCTTCTTGCCCACGTACATGCTGCTGTCCATGGGTATTAACGTCTCCTTCCTCGCTGGCGACTTGTTTAACCTCTACGTTGGCTTCGAGATCTTCCTCGTGGCGTCCTACGTGCTGCTCACCCTCGGCGCGTCCCCGGCGCGCGTGCGCGCGGGCGTAGGCTACGTCATGGTGTCGATGACCTCGTCCATGGTCTTCGTCGTGGGCCTCGCGCTCGTCTACGCGGCGGTGGGCACGATGAACATGGCGCAGATCGGCGAGCGCATGAACGACATCCCGGGCGGCACGCAGGCCGCCATCTTCGGCGTGCTTCTCATCGCGTTCGGCATCAAGGCCGCCATAGTGCCGCTCGACGCGTGGCTGCCGGACTCCTACCCCACCGCGCCGGCGCTCGTCACGGCCGTCTTCGCGGGCCTTCTCACCAAGGTCGGCGTGTACGCCATCATTCGCATGCGCACCTCCGTGTTCACAGATGGCACGCTCGACACGCTGCTCATGTGGGTCGCGCTCGCCACGATGGTGGTGGGCATCCTCGGCGCCATGGCGCAGGCTGACATCAAGCGTCTGCTGTCCTTTACGCTGGTGAGCCACATCGGCTACATGATCTTCGGCGTCTCGCTCGGCTCCGCACAGGGCCTGTCCGGCGCCATCTTCTACGCGGTCCACCACATTCTGGTGCAGACGGCGCTCTTCCTCGTTGTCGGCCTTATCGAGCGCCAGGCGGGCACGTCCTCGATGCGCCGGTTGGGCTCGCTCATGTACACCGCGCCGCTTGTCGCGGTCCTCTACTTCATCCCAGCCATCAACCTGGGCGGCATCCCGCCGTTCTCGGGCTTCTTGGGCAAAATCATCCTGCTCCAGGCAGCCGCGAACGACGGCTCGCTGCTCGCGTGGGTGCTCATCGTCGGCGCCGTCGCGACCTCGCTGCTCACGCTCTACGTCATGATGGTCGTCTGGGCCAAGGCCTTCGTCCGCGACCGCGCAGACGCCCCGGATTACCATGAGCCCGCCCAGCCTGCCGATGCCCCCTCCCGCATCCCCTCCGGCATGATCGGCGCCACCACGCTGCTGGTCGCTGCCTCGGTGGCCATTACGGTGCTCGCTGGCCCCATCTCCGGCGTGACCTCGCGCGCGGCGGAGTCAGCGCAGGATGACGGCATCTACCGCTACGCAGTACTCGGCGAGACGTCCGAGAATCCCACGCGCCGTCTCGACCAAAAGGAGCGCTACGCGGAGGGCCACGAGAACGCCGAACGCGGCGCAGACTCTTTGGGCGAGCGCCGCGCCTCACTCAAGGACCCGGCGCCGGGCCTGTCCACGGCCCCGGCGACGGCAACGGCCTCGCCCACGAGCGCCGCTCCCGTTGATGAGGGCTCGGCGGACATTGAAAAGAAGGAGCCGCGATGAGAGCACAGTTGCCGCACCTCAACGAAAAAATTAGTGGCCGACTCAGTGGCGTGCAGCACCGGTTCCGCCCGTGGTTTATCGTGTGGATCCTCGTCATGTGGTGCCTGCTCATGGGCGAGCTCACCGTGGCCAATGTCGTGGGCGGCGTGCTCGTGGGCCTCGCGGTGACCTACCTCCTGCCGCTGCCTGCCATGCCGGTGGGCGGCCTTGACATCTCGTGGGGCCTGCTTGTCCGGTTCATCGGCGTGTGGCTCTGGGATTTTTTGGTGGCTTCGCTCAAGGTGGCGTGGCTGGCCATCCGGCCGGCCGCCCCGCCGCGCACGGCCATCCTCACCGCGCCCATGCGCGTGGACAACGAGTTCGTCCTGGCTCTCGCAGTCTTCCTCTACAACCTCCAGCCGGGTGGGACGGTGACGGATATTGATATCGCCGGACGCATGCTCACCGTCCACATCTTGGAAGCAGACAATGAGCTTGACATCGAGCGGGCTCTGGGGAGCATCGGCAAGCTGGAGCGCGCCATGATTGCCATCTTTGAAAGGAGCGTCTAGATGCCCGACACGCTGTATGACTGGGGCCTCGCGGTGGCCGCGGCGATGATGACGGTGTCCTTCCTCGTGATCGTCTGGCGCATAATTACCGGCCCGAACTCTCTCGACCGGCTCGTGGGCATGGATGGCTTCGTGGCCGCCTTCCAATGCGCGCTCGCCACGTATATCTGCTGGTCACTGGATACGACCGTGGTCAACGCGATGCTCGTCATCGCGCTGCTTGGCTTCATCTCGACCGTCGCCGTCACCCGCTTCCGCAGGAGGGACAACCAATGATCACCGACATCATCTCGCTCGTCCTCGTGCTCGCCGGGTCTTTCTTCGTCCTCGCGGCCGCGCTGGGCACTATACGCTTCCGTGACACGATGGCGCGCGTCCATGCGGTGGCCAAGCCGCAGACCATCGGCTTAGTCCTCGTGCTCCTGGGCGCGTTCATCCGCGTGGTCGGCTCGCCGGAGTTCAGCGTGGCACAGCGCAGCGACTTAGGATTGCTGCTCCTGCTCGGGCTCTTCGCGCTTGCGACGGCGCCGGTCACGGCACAGCGCATCACGCGTGTTGCCCGCCGCGAAGGTCTCTACGATCGTGATGAAAATATGTCCCGAAACGACCGGCCTGCCGGAAAAACGATGCGTCGCCGCTAGGATGTAGCTTCGTGAAGAAAATCAATGGTCTGCCCACTCTTGCCGTGGGGCTTACTGCCCTCGTGGCTTTCGTGTTGTACCGCGTGTTCACGTACGAGGGCAACACGCCGCTCGTGTGGCGCGTGCCCATTGACCTCGACATCTACGCCCTCGCGGGCAAGGACCTCCGCGACGGCGGGCTGCTCTACGACGCCGCGTACATTGGCAAGCTGCCGTTTACCTACCCGCCGTTTGCGGGCGTGCTCTTCAAGTGGCTGTCCCTGCTCAACGACAACTGGCTCATCGGCGTGTGGCAGATCGGCACGGGTGTGGCGCTCTTCGCCGTCATCCTGCTCGTGCTGAACAACCGTTCGTATAAGCTCACGCCGCTCACCGTCTACGTGGCCTTCCTGCTCACGCTGGGCACCACGGCCATCGAGCCGGTCATGGGCACGCTCTTCTTCGGCCAGATCAACGTCTTCCTCATGCTGCTGTGCGCGCTCGACCTGCTGCCGCGCCGCTGGCGCCTGCCCGGCGTAGGCATCGGCCTGGCTGCGGGCATCAAGCTCACGCCGGCGTACATGGGCCTCGTTCTGCTCTTCCAGCGCCGCTGGTGGGCGGTCGTGGGCTGCCTCGCGACGTTTATCGCCACGGTCCTCGTGGGCTACTGGATTGTCCCGGACGCCAACGATTTCTGGACGAACGCGGTCTTTAACTCCTCGCGCATCGGCGACCACGTGAACCCGGGCGCGATGGGCTTGCGCTCCGTCCTCGAGCGCCACTTCGGTCTCGCGGGCGGCGTGGGCTGGCTGCTTGCCGTCTTCGTCACGTTCTGCCTCACTCTCGCCGCGAACCTCGTGGCGACGCGCCGCGGCAACCAGGCGCTCGTCTTCGCATTTACCGGCGTCAGCTCGTGCATGGTCTCCCCATTCGCGTGGTTCCACCACTTCGTGTGGGTCGTCCCGCTCGCCGTCGTCATCCTGCTCGGCGCGAACCAGCGGCTAGGCGAGCGCCTACCGGGCTGGGCGGCCGCGCTCGGCTCGATGGTCGCGATGTGCGTGTGCGTCATGCCCTGGATTTCCGCCGCGTTCTGGTTCGACGCGAGCTACCACAACCTCGATGACTGGACGAGCCCGCAGCCGCTCATGTCCCTCCTCTTCCCGTTCGCGGGCGGGGTCTACATGTTCTTCTACGCGGTGAGCGGCTTCTGGACGCTGCGCCGCGGCGGGCGACACGCGCGAGTCTAAGCAGTTTTAAACCAGGGGGTGGCCGGCGGCGAGCTCGTCGCAGGCGAGGTCCACGGCCGGGTTCCACGAGCGCGTCTCCTCGAAGAGGCGGCGCTGGCGCTCGTAGCCGGCGCCGTGCTCAATAATCTCTAGGATGCGGGCGAGTTCCGCGGCGCAGCCGAGCTCGCGGGCGAGCGGCGTGAGCTCCTCGACGAGGTTCGCAAGCTCATCCTTGACCCAGCGCTCGTCCGTCTCGCGCGACGTAATGACGAGGGCGTCCATGCCGTAGCGGGCGCCGCGCCACTTATTCTCGGCGACGTGCCAGGGCTGCAGGGTGGGCAGCGGCTCGCCGGCTTCCCACAGACGGTCGTAGTGGACCACGAGGCAGTGCGTGAGCGCGACGATGGCGGAGAGCTCGCGGAGGTTGGAGGCGGCATCGGAAATGCGGACCTCGACGGTGCCCCACTTGGAGGCCGGGCGGATGTCGAAGTGCATGGAGCCGGTGTGGTTGATGACGCCGGAAATCGACTGGTCGCGCATGTAGGACTGCCACTCGGCCCAGCTACCGAATTGGTAAGGCATGCCGGCGGTGGGCAGCTGCTGGTAGAGCATCGTGCGGTTGGAGGCGTAGCCCGTGTCGAGCCCGTCCCAGCCCGGCGAGCACGCGGAGATGGCGAGCAGGTGCGGGTACGTGGTCATGAGCGCATTGATGATCGGCCACACCTTGTCCTCGTGGCTCACACCGACGTGGACGTGCGTGCCCCACAGCAGCATCTGCTGGCCCCAGTAGCGCGTGCGGTTGATGATCTCCTTGTAGGAGTCCTTGTCCCCCAGCGGGTTCTTCCGGAAATCCGAGAACGGGTGGCCGCCGGAGGCCCACAGGCGCAGGCCGCGTTCCTCGGCGGCCGCGCGGACGAAGGACAGGTCGCGGGCGAGCTCCTCCATCGCCTGCGGCACCGTATCGCAGATGCCGGTGACAAGCTCGACGGTATTTTGGAGGAACTCCTTCTCCAGGTGCACCTCGGGGTGGGCGGCATTGACGGCCGCGATCACCTCCGGCCCGCGCGCGACGAGGTCGCGAGTCTGAGGATCGACAAGCGCGACCTCCCACTCGACGCCAAGCGTCGGTTTGGGGGATCGCGCAAAAATTTCAGCCGGGGTATTCACCCTTAAAATTTAACCCTATTGGTTGACCAACACGATAGTCACCGCGCCCTCAGCCATGGCTTTCTCGGGCAAGGCCTGGATATTCTCCTTCGCGACACCACTGAATTTATCTGCGAGGGTGCGCGCCTGAGCCTCGGCAACCGCGTCGCCGGCCGGGAAGAAGACGGTGGTCTCGGTGAGGATTTCATCCGCGAAGTTGCCCACCTCGCCAAGCTCGTAGCCGGCGTCAGTCACCTGCTTGGACACGTCGGCAGCCAGGCCCTGCACCGTCGAGTTGTTGAGGATGCTCACCTTGCGCTGGCTTGCCGATGCCCCCTCTCCCGCACCGGCTGCCGACACCGCCGCGTCACCTTCGCCGGCTGGGGCCGGGGCGCCAGGCGTGGCCGCGCCGTCCGCGCCGTCCGCGCCGGTCTCGCCCTGGCCCTCGGCTGGGGTGGCGGACTGGCCGTTGGCGGGGGCATCGGCAGGCTGGGCCTGGCCGGGCTGGGGCTGCTGGGCCTGGGGCGACTGGGCGGCCACGGGGGCATCGGCAGCCGTGGGCTCCGGGTTGCCGCCGCGGGTAAAGCTGTAAAGGGCCCAGAGGCCGAGCGCGACGGCGACGGCGATGAGCACCATCGCGAGGCCGCGCAGGGGCAGGCCTGCTGCCGGGGACTTCTCGTTCGTCTCAGGATTCACATTAGTCACATGCGTCACTTTAGCCGTCGGGCTGCTCCGTGGGGCGCGCGGCGCGCCGAAGATCCTCCCTCCGATCCCGCACGCGGCGCAGACGGCCCACGAGCTGCGGCGAATAGGCGAGCGCGTCGGCCGAGTCGAGCAGCCGGTTGAGCCGCTGGTGATAGCGGACGGGCGACATGTCGAAGCGCTCACGGATGGCCGCCTCCTTCGCGCCGACGGCGCACGGGGCCTGCGCCTCGAAGTCTAAGAGGGCGGCGTCTAGGTCTGACAGCGAGCTCATGCCTAAACTGTAGGCCATGACTATTCGCCCCATCGTAATCCACGGCGATCCCGTGTTGCACCACCCCACCGAGCCGGTGACCGAGCCCATCTCCTCGCCCGAGCTCCAAGAACTCATTGCCGACATGTACGAGACCATGGAGGTCGCCCACGGCGTGGGTCTCGCCGCCAACCAGGTGGGCGTCAACAAGCGTCTGTTTGTCTACCACTGCCCGGACACGGATGGCCCGAACGGCACCGAGCTCGAGGACGGCGGCATGCGCAAGGGTTGTGTCATCAACCCGGTGCTCGAGACCTCCGAGATCCCCAAGACCATGCCCGCCGACGACGGCTCCGAGGACGAAGGCTGCCTCTCCGTGCCCGGCGAAGGCTTCCCCACCGGCCGCGCCGACTGGGCCCGCGTCACCGGCAAGGACGAGCACGGCAACGACATCTCGATTGAGGGCTACGGCTTCTTCGCCCGAATGCTCCAGCACGAGACCGGCCACCTCGACGGCTTCGTCTACACCGACGTGCTTACCGGCCGTTACAAGCGCCAGGCGAAGAAGATCATTAAGTCCAACGGCTGGACCGAACCGGGACTTACCTGGCTGCCCGGCGAAGGCCCGGATCCCTTCGGCCACGACGACTAAGCTCGCCTTCCCATGAGCTACATTTTCCGCTCCGATGCCCCGCGCGTGGGCGAGCGCGTGGTCGTGCGCCGCGACATGGGCGGCGGCATGCATTCCGATGTCATCGGACACGTCGTCTCCCTCGACCCCCTCGTCGTCCGGCCGCAGGCGGTGGGCGGCTACCCGTCCGCGCTCGAAGCCATCACCATTCCGGATGAGCAGATTCAGATCGTGAAGAAGCTCTCCCCGCGCATGGTCCGCAACTCCGACATCCGTGCGGTCGAAGTCGCCACCGCCGCGGCCTTCCCTGGCAAGGAACACACGTGGACCGCGGACGGCCAATGGCTCATGCGCGCCGGCGATGGCGTGACGGAACGCTCCAACTCCGCGACCCCGCTCGGCCCCTCCGCTGGCTTCACCCAGGTGCCACTCGCCGAAATCGAGGCCTTCTACACCCGCCACGATTTGCCGCTCATCCTCGAGCTGCCCGAACGCATCGGCAAACCCGCCGAGAAGCTCGTTGCAGGCAACCCCGCATGGACGCTCGGTCCCGAAATCTCCGTCATGGTCCGCTCGCTCGCGGACCTCAGCGACCTGCCCGACCGTCCCGACGAGTGGGAGTTCCACATCGACGACCAACCCGACGACGACTGGCTGGCTCTCTATCACTTCCGCGGCCAAGCCCTGCCGCCGGAAGCGCTCGAATACCTACGCACACGCATCGAGGGCCACATGGGCTTCGGCCGCCTCGTTACCCGCGAGGGCGAGACCGTCGCCATCACGCGCGGTACGCTCACCGATTCCGGCAACGGCACACATTGGCTCGGCTACTCCGCCGTCGAGGTCGCCCCAGCCTGGCGCCGCCGCGGCCTCGCGACACAGCTGGGCATGGACATGCTCCGCTGGGGCCGTGAGCATGGCGCCGAGCGCGCCTACCTCCAAGTCCTCGGGACCAACGAGGCCGGCGTGGGCCTCTACACCAAGCTCGGCTTCATCGAGCAGCACCGCCACCGCTACGCTCACTTCACGGGCGAGCCCGGCACCGACGCCCGCTAGCCCCTGCCGTCCCTCGCCAACCATGTGCGGAGAGGCGCACGAAGCGCCACCACCCCGCCCCGGGCACACGCGAAAGGCGCCGCACGGAGCGGGGTGGGCAGGATTGGACAGGGCAGGGCGCGGGGCCATCGACTAAGCAATTCCCAGGTCGAACAGCCCACCATCTTCCGGCGGTTGGTCCGGCACGTCCGGAGATCCAGGCGGAGAAGTCTGTTCCGGCGAGGCCTCGGGGCGGGCCCGGAGACGTTCGCCCGGCGCACGACTGCGCTTGTGAGTCTCATTAAACTGCAGGTCACCGCCGTCCGGCGGGCGCCAGCCCACGGTTCCGGTGCGCAGGTCGCGCTCGAAGTGACCGAGTCCGCCCGAGCCGTCCCACTTGTCGTTGTTCGTCACGTGGCAGGGGCGGCACGCGATAGTAAGGTTCTCGATATCGGTGCGACCGCCATTGGCGAAGGCCACGATGTGGTGGATATCGCTCATGACCAGCGGGGTATCGCAACCACGGCCGGAGCACACGAGCTCCGAGGCCGCTAGCGCGAGACGCTGCTCGAGCGTCGCCGTGCGGGTCGAGCGACCCATAGTGAGCGGCACCGGCGTGAGCCCGTCCATGAGGACCGCGAAGTCGGAACCGGCGCCGCCGGCGAGGAGGACCTCGAGCGCGTTGAGCGTGTAGCCCGTGTTCGTCTCGAAGCGGGTGTCCGCGTCAACGTGGCGCAGATCCTCGAGCGTCGTCGCGATGACGAGCGAGCCAATGCCACGAGCCTGGCGCTCGGGTGCCGAAAGATGCCCGCGGATAATGGCAAAGAACTGGTCCGCCATCCGCTGGCGCATGGTGCGCTTATCTTCTTCCGGGGCGACGACGGTGTTAGAGCCGCCGACACGGCCCGGCGCGAGCGCTGCGCGCAGGGCGGCCGCCATCTCCGCGGTGAGGTAGCCGCCGAAGGGCACGCCGCCGTCCGCGTCCTGCTGGCCCAACCAGATCGTGCGGTTCTTCCGCGCCGTGAGGCGGTCGCGACGATCCTCCGGGGTACGGCCGCGACGGTTGGCGTCCTGGACCTTAGCGCGCAGCCACTGGCGCAGATCTTTCTCAGAGCGCTTTCCTGCCTCCTTAAGCGCGAGCGCGTGGAGTTCGGCCTTGGACGGATCGCACGTATCCGAAAGACGCTCGAGCTCCTGGTCGATGACGCGCTGCTTGGACTCGCGCACACGGCGGGCACGCCCACGAGCCTCGGCGCGGGCGGCGGCGTCACGCTCCGCCTGCTCGCGGCGCTTGCGCTCCTCTTCTTCGCGGCGCGCCGCCTCTGCGGGATCCGGCGAGGGTTCCGCAGGTTCGGGCCCGGGGTCAGGAGAGGGAGCATCGAAAAGCAAACGACCCGCATTGAGGCGGGCCGTGGCGGTGGCGTGATCGATATCGAGGGCGTGGGTGAGGTAGTCGACGGTGCGGGTGGAACCGACCAGGCGGCCAGCGTCCGCGAGATGTGCGAGCCAGGCAAAGCGTGCGTCGGCGAAGGCCTTCTTGGCCATGGCGCGCTCAAGTTCTTCCATGGGCTGGGAGAGCTCGGCAAATGCCGAAACCTCAACGACTGCCTGCAGCCGCTCCAGCAACGCGTCGATCTGATTGACCAGTTCCTGCGGATTATCCATCTCTACCTCCCCCCGCTTACACATTCGATAATATTCACCCACCAAGCAAAGTCAAGCCTTTTTTAGAACAACTTTTCTAACCTTAAAGCCGACAGTGAGACATATTCGATAGCGACCTGGGAGAAGCAAGGTAATCTTTAGGCCATGCGCATCGCCACGTGGAATATTAACTCGGTTCGAGCCCGGACCGAACGCGCCGTCGACCTCCTTCGCAAGCACGACCTCGACGTGCTCTGCCTGCAAGAGACCAAGGTGGCGGACGACAAATTCCCGCACGCCCCCTTCGAGGAGGCCGGGTACCACGTGAGCGCCCATGGGCTGAACCAGTGGAACGGCGTGGCCATCGTGTCCAAGGACGCGCCGGAGGACGTACACACAAGCTTCCCGCACCAGCCCGGGTTCGCAAAGGACCAGATCAAGCCGCAGAACCTCGAGGCGCGCGCGATAGGGGCGACGATCAGGGGCGTGGAAATCTGGAGCCTCTACGTGCCCAACGGCCGCGAGCTCACGGACCCGCACTACGGCTACAAGCTGGCGTTCTACTACGCCCTGGCGCGCTATGCGGAGGACAAAGCGAAGGGCAAGCTGCTGCTCACTGGCGACTTCAACGTCGCGCCCCGCGACGAGGACGTGTGGGATATCGACTTCTTCAAGGGAAAGACCCACGTATCCGAGCCGGAGCGGGCGGCGTTCGAGATGATCCTCGAGGCCGGAGTGCGAGAGCTCAAGCCGAAAGAACGCTACACCTACTTCGACTACAAGTCCGCGCGCTTTGAGCGCAACCAGGGCATGAAGATCGATTTCTTGCTGGCAACGGAGGCGCTGCACGACAAGCGCACGTGGGTGGATCTTGAGGAACGCGCCGGCGAGAAGACCTCGGACCACTGCCCGCTCATCACGGAGCTGGACCTGCCGGACTTCAACGCGGTGCGCTGATGAGCCTCAATATCGATCTGTCGATGTGGCAGTTTGTTCTGCTCATCGTCGATTACACCATCAAGATTCTGGCCGTCGGCTTCGTGCCGGAGGGGCGGCGCCCGTCGAGCTCGACGGCGTGGCTGCTCGCCATTTTGCTGCTGCCCTACATCGGGCTGCCGCTGTTCCTGCTCATGGGCTCGCCATATATCAACCGGCGCCGGCACCGCATCCAAAAAGAAGCCAATGAGATGATCGAGGACGTCCACGCGGGCATGCCGGACCACCCGCACGATGAACTGCCTACGGAAATCGAGTCGCTGCTCAGGCTCAACCGCCGGCTCACCGGGTTCCCCGCCGTGCACGGCCACAACGCGGGCATCCACGCGGACTACGAGGAAGCCATCGCCGCGATGGCCCGCGCTGTCGACCGCGCCGAAAAGTACGTCTACGTCGAGATTTACATCCAATCCTGGGACACCGTCACCGCGCCCTTCTACGAGGCACTGGAGCGCGCCGCAACACGGGGCGTCGAGGTCAAGTTACTCCTCGACCAGATTGGTTCCCACAAGTACAAGGGCTACCGGAAGCTCGGAAAGAAGCTCACGAACGCGGGCATCGACTGGCATCTCACGCTACCCATCTCGCTCATCCGCGGCCGCTTCCGCCGCCCCGACCTGCGCAATCACCGCAAATTCATGGTCGTCGACGGCGAGGTGGGCTTCCTCGGATCGCTCAATATGATCCAGCGCCAGTATCGCACGAAGGACCGCGCGTGGGTCGACTACATGACGGAGCTCACCGGGCCCATCGTCGCCTCGCTGAGCGCCATCTTCGCCGTGGATTGGTACCTCGAATCAGACGAAATCATCGAGCCTCAGCTCCCGCCCCACCGCGACACCTCGGCCGAGGACACGAACTACCTGCAGCTCATCCCCTCTGGGCCCGGCTACACCACGGAGCCGAACCTGCGCATGTTCAACTCCGTCATTCACCACGCCAAGCACCGCCTGGTCATGGTGAGCCCCTACTTTGTGCCGGACGAGTCCATGATGGACGCCATCACCACCGCCTGTTACCGCGACGTCGAGGTCGAGCTCTATGTCTCCGCCGCCGCGGACCAGTTCATGGTCAACCACGCCCAATCCTCGTACTACCAGGCGCTGCTCGAGGCCGGCGTGCGTATTTTCCAGTTCCCCTACCCCTTCGTCCTGCACTCCAAGTTCCTCGTCGCGGACCCAGGCCACCCCAACCCGCTGTGCATGTTTGGCAGCTCCAACATGGACATGCGTTCCTTCGGCCTCAATTATGAGACCACGTTGCTCGTAGCGCAGGGCAATCTCATCGACCAGTTCGCCCAGCTCAGTGCCAACTACCGGGCCGTCTGCCACGAGCTCACCCTCGACGAGTGGAACAAGCGCGGCTTCGGCCGCCGCTACGTCGACAACGTCATGCGGCTTACCTCAGCGCTGCAATAGCTTTCCGATGCCCCCTAGCCCGCTTCGCGTGCTAGGCGAGACGTAGCCCAAAAACCCGCAGCCGCCGCAATAATCCCGCAGGTCAGGATACCGAAAGCCATCGTATGCGTAGGCTGGGATCCTAAGCCCATAAGCGGCGAGACGATGCCGCCCAACAGCGACTGGACAAAGCCCATGACCGCGGAGATGGAGCCAGCAAGCTCGCGGCGAATGCCCGTGGCCAGCGCCGTCGCGTTGCCCATGATAAACCCCACCGGGGACGTGGCGAGCAGGATGCAGGCAACGATGAGGTACCAGGGGGCATCGGCAAGCGCGGCGACGGTGAGGATGAGGCCTCCGCCAACGCACAGCAGCAGGCCAGCGCGGAGCATGGTCACGGCGCCGAAGCGTGTGACGAGGCGCGAGTTGATGGTGGTCGCGACGAGCATGCCCAACGCGTTGATGGCGAAGAGCAGCGAGTAGTGGGCGGGGCTGAAGCCGTAGACCGTCTGGAGGACGAAGGAGGACGCCGAGATATAGCTAAACAGCGCGCCGAAGCCGAAGGCCATAGCGAGGAGGAAGCCCCACACGAGCGGCATGCGCACGACGGTGAGGTAATTGCCCGCGACCGTGCGCACGAGGCCGCCGGTGCGCTCGGCCTTGCCGCCGGTCTCCGGGACGAGGAGGAACGCGAGGAGGAGCTGGACGGCGTGGAGACCGGTAAGCGTCCAGAAGATGCCGCGCCAGCCCACGGGCTCGGCGAGCAGGCCGCCGATGACCGGTGCGATGGCCGGCGCGATGCCGCCGATGGCCATGAGCACCGAGAACGTCTTCGCCGCCGCGGAGCCGCTGAGCAGGTCTGGCACGACGGAGCGCGCGAGCACGTTGCACGCGCCGCCGCCCAGGCCTTGGAGGATGCGGGCGAGGATGAGCACGCCGATGCCCGGCGCGAGGGCCGCAAGCACGGACGCCACGAGCGCCAGGCCTGCGGACCACAGCAACAGCCGGCGGCGGCCCACGACGTCCGAGACCGGACCGATAAGCAGCTGGCCGAAGGCCATGCCCACGAAGAAGCCGGTGAGCGTGAACTGCGCGACGGCCTGCTCGACGCCGAACTCGCCAGCGATGTGCGGCAGGACGGGCAGGTACATGTCAGTCGCAAAAGGCGCTGTTGCGGACAACAGCGCCAAGGTGAGCATGAGGGGGACGGGAATCATACGTCTCGTTTTACCAAGGCGGCCACGCCGCCCAGCCACAGGATGGCGGCCCAGAGCACGAAGACGACGAGGTACCAGTGCGAGTTATCCGCGAAGACGGACCACGAGCCCGCCGCGTCCGTGAGCCACGAGCGCAGCGCGTTAAACGGCGAGAAGTGCATGAGCTTCTCGCCCACTTTCGGCACGAACTGAATGAGGTTGTCCACTCCCCAGAACAGGATGAGTCCCACGGCAATCGTGCCCGCGGACTGGCGCAGCAGCAGCGCCAGGCCCTGGGCGAAGACGACCATGAGCGCCGTGCCCACCGGGTACGACCACAGCGCGCGCTGCGCGACCGGGTCTGCAAAAATGTTGTCGAAGCCGACGACCTCGTCCGCCATGAGCTGCGCGAGCCCCAGGCACGCGACGATGCCGATGAACATGAGCACCGCAGCGATGACGGCGTAGAGCACAAGCTTCGCCACGGCGACCTGCGCGCGGTGCGAGTTCGCCAGGTACAGCGGCGTGGGAAGGTTGTAGCGGTACTCCGTCGTGATGACCATGATCGCCTGAATCATGAGCACGGACAGGTTGAGCCACAACAGGCCCGAGACCACGATGGACGCGCTCGCCACCGCGGGCGCTCCGTCGAAAAGCGAGGTCAGCCGCGTAGTGAAGAACGCCCACAGCAATGAGAAGACGAAGAACAGGCCGGTCGTCCATCGGAACGACGCCGTCGTGGTGAGCTTCGTGAACTCCGCACGAATCGTATTAACGAGCATGGTGGCCTCCTTGGTTGCCCGCCGGGCGGGACTGATATTGCACGTCGTCGCGCGTGAGCTCCATAAACGCGTCCTCGAGCGAGGCGCGGCGCAGCGAAAGCTCGTCGAGCGCCACGCCCACGCTAAACGCGAGGCGACCGATGCTCTCCGTCGTCTGGTCCGGCACGATAAGCGTCGGGCGGCCTTCTTCGTCCGCGCCGCGCTCGTAGCCGATGCCTTCCGCGCTCAGCGTGCCCGCGAACGCGTCGAGGTGCTCGGCGCGCACGATGACGGACGAGCCCGAGTACTGCTTGACGAAGTCGTACGTGGGCATGTCCGCGATGAGCCGGCCGCGGCCGATGACCACGAGCTGGTCCGCCGTGAGCGCCATCTCCGAGAGCAGGTGCGAGGAAATGAGCACCGAGCGGCCCTCCGCCGCGAGCGCCTTGACGAGCGAGCGCACCCAGCGGATGCCCTCCGGATCGAGACCGTTGACGGGCTCGTCGAGGAGCAGCACCTCCGGGTCGCCGAGCAGCGCCGCCGCCAGGCCCAGGCGCTGGCCCATGCCCAGCGAGAAGCCGCCGGCCTTCTTACCCGCCACGCCGTCGAGGCCCACGATTCCCAGCACCTCGTCCACGCGCGACAGCGGCAGCCCGTTCGACTGCGCCATCCACTTCAAGTGGTTGCGCGCGCTGCGGTTGGGGTGCACGGCCTTCGCGTCGAGCAGCGCGCCCACCTTCGTGAGCGGGTTGCGCAGCTCGCCGTACGGCACGCCATCGATGAGCGCACGCCCGGCCGTCGGCCGGTCGAGCCCCAGAATCATCCGCATGGTCGTCGACTTGCCCGCGCCGTTCGGGCCCAAAAAGCCCGTGACGACGCCCGGTTTGACTTCGAACGTCACGTCATCGACCGCGCGGACCGAACCATATTGCTTGGTCAGCCCTTGAATTTCAATCATGCGGACAACACTACAGCCCCAACTCCGCCACCGCGTCCCGCAGGCCCGGCAACGCCGCCCGGAACGCCGGCAACAAATCCAACTGCTCCACCGCGTCCCCCGCCAACGGCACCCAGCGCAGCTCCTGGGATTCCTCATTCGCCACCACCGGCAGTCGACGCGAAGCCCCCGCGAGCACCGTCGTATACGTCCACCCGTCGCCCTCAAACGGCCCAGCCGTCACGAGCGAGCGGCGCACCGTGACGGACGCGGCGGGGACGCCGCACTCTTCGAAGGTCTCGCGGAGGGCGGCATCGGCAGCAGATTCACCCCGCTCGCGCGCGCCGCCGGGCACGCCCCACGTGTCGCCCTGGTTGGTCCACGCCGCGCGATGCTGGAGCAGGACGTGGCCCTCGGCGACGAGGAAGAGCCCCGCCGCACCATAGAGGCCCCACAGCTTCATGCCATCGGGTCCCGCAGCCCAGCCGTCACCTGAAAATTTTCCGCTCATGTCCGCCATACTAACCGCGCCACCCCACCGCGGCCCGTTATCCTTAAGGAATGACCACGCCCAACGCCGAGCTCGCCGATCAGTGGTTGGATGACGTCACCGAGCCCTCCCAGCCGGTCTTCGACCGTCCCACCCACCGGCTCTACGCGTGGTTTATCGGCCCGGCGCGCCTGGCTCGGCGCCTCCTCAGCTTCCTCGGCACCACGCCCGGCAAGCTCGTGGCGGTCACGCTAGCGCTCACCATCGCCATCGCCGCGGCGGGCATGTCGCTCGCGGCCAGCTCCACGGACCGGCACGCGAACCTCAATACGCTGCTCAGCTCCACTGAGCCCATGAATAACTCGGCGCACAACCTCTATACCTCGCTCTCGCTCGCGGACACGATTGCGACCACCGGCTTCGTCCAGCTGGGCGAGGGCTCCACCGACGACCGCGAGGCGTATAGCGCGGCCATCGACACCGCGACGGTCGCCGCGACAGAATCCGCGCTCGGCTCCGCAACGGATGACACGCGCATTCGCGAACTCATCCTCAACATCCAGCGGCAGCTGCCGGTGTACACGGGCATGGTGGAAACCGCGCGCGCCAACCACCGCGATGGCAACGCCGTCGCCGTCAACTACATGTCCAACGCCTCGACGCTCATGCGCGAGGACATCCTGCCGGACGCCCGCGAGCTCTTTCGCCTCACCAGCGCCAAGGTGACGCAGGAACAAAAGGCGCTCACCCGCCCGCAATGGGTGCCGCTCTCCGGCTTCGTCGCCGCCGTATTCTTCCTCCTCGCCGCGCAGTGGTGGCTGTGGCGGCTCACACGCCGCCGCTTCAACCGCGGCTTCCTCGCCGCGACGGTGCTGCTCTCCGTCGCGTTGGCCTGGGTGAGTATCACCACCATCATGATCTGGGCCGCGGGCTCGCAGCGCTTCGAGGCCGTCGCCGCGCCGTGGGAGCAGCTCACCGCCTCCCAGATTGAGGCCCAGCAAGCGCGCACAACGGAAACGCTCATGCTCGTCTCCCGCCAGGCCACCGTGGACGCGACCGTCGACTTCGACGCCACAGTCCTCGCCGTCCACCAGGCGCTGGACTCCTACGGCGCGGCCGAAGACCTCGGCGCCGGCGACGCCCAGTCCGTCGCCGATGCCCGCGGCGCCCTCAACCAATGGGCCAGCGCGCACAAGGACCTCGTGGCCGATCTCAACGCGGGCCGTTACGACTCCGCCATCACGCTGTCCACCGAGGACGGCGCCGGCAGCTTCAACGACCTCAATGACGCACTCACCCGCCTTATCGCGGACACGCGCGGCGTCCTGCGCTCCTACATCGAATCCGGCCACCAGGCCACGACGGCGCTCGGCGGCTCGGTGGGCTTCCTCACGCTGCTCGGCATCATCTGCGTCTGGCTCGGCATCCGCCCCCGACTCCAGGAGTACCTCTAATGCGCCGCCTCGCCGCCGTCCTCCTCGCCGTCCCGTTGGCCGCCTGTGCGCCCCCGCCTTCCGATGCCCCCTCCCCCGCGCCATCCGCTCCCTCCCGCATCGGCCAGCCGCTGCCGGCCGGCGCCTCGCTCGAGCCCGCGGGCTCACAGCCCGCTCGCACGGACGCGGACGCGAGCACAGATCTGCTGCGCGGCGCGGAAGGCAGCCTGCGCCCGGATGATAAGAAGCCGAAGGAGCGCGTCCCGTCCATCGTGGAGCGCGGCCGACTCATCGTGGGCGTGGACCAGTCGAATAACCTGCTCAGCTACCGCGACGCGCAGTCGGGCGAGCTGCGCGGCTTCGAGGTCTCGCTTGCGCACGAGCTCGCGCGCGATATCTTCGAAGACCCGAACCGCGTGGAGTTCCGCTACGTCACCTCCGCCGAGCGCGCCGCGGCCCTCGAGGACGGCACCGTAGACGTCGTCATCCGTTCCATGACGATTTCGGCGCAGCGCCAGCAGCAGGTCGAGTTCTCCACGCCCTACCTCACGACCCGCACGCGCCTGCTCGTGCCGGCCTCAAGCACCATCCGCGAGCTTTCCGATGTCGCCGGCCACACCGTCTGCGCCGCCGCCGGCTCCACCTCCATCGACATCATCCGGGCGCAGGCGCCGGAGGCGGACATCCTGGCCACCCGTTCGTGGGGTGACTGCCTCATGGCGCTCCAGCTCGGCCAAGCTGACGCCATCATCACCGACGACGCCCTGCTCTCCGGCATGGCGGCGCAGGATTCCTCGACCATCATCGTGGGCGAGGCGCTCTCCCAGGAGGCCTACGGCGTCGCCGTCGCCCGCGACGCCGCGAAGACTGCGGGGCTTGTGCGCCAGGTCAATTCCACGCTCGAGCGCCTCCGTTCCAACGGCACGTGGTCGAGCCTCTACCAGGAGTGGTTCGGCGACTACCTGCCCGCGCAGTCGCTGCCCGCGCCCGTCTACCGTCCCGAACCCGCGCAGGAGGATCGTGCCCAATGACCGACCGCGACCACCCATCCCACGACGAGCCCCAACCCACCGAGGCCGTTCCCTACGATCCCTTCGCCGACGACACCGCCGCGACTGGCCCCGCGACGCAGGCCGTCGCCTACGACCCCTTCGCGGACGACGAGGACACCGGCACGACCGCCGTCGCCTTCGACCCGTTCGCCGACGACGAAGACGACGCCGGATCCACCGAAGAGGACGCGGCGATTGCTGCGCTCATCGAGTCGATGACCAACCTGCGCCCGGGCGGGGCGGCGGCGAAGGGGGCATCGGCAAGCTCACTCACCCCGAGCGAACGCGACAAGGCACTCATGACCTTCCGCGAGCGGCGCGCCGCGGCGCGCACCGAGCGCGAGGTCGCGGACGGCATGGTGCGCCTGCCCTTCGTCGTGCCCACGGACCCGCACGACGCGCTGCGCGAGCCCGAGGACAACGGGAAGACCCCGCCGCCGCAGCTCGGCCCCGGCGACATGATTGCGGGCCAATACGAAATCCTGGGCGTCATCGCGCACGGCGGCATGGGCTGGATTTACCTGGCGAAAGACCACGTCGTCTCGGAACGCATCGTCGTGTTGAAGGGCATGCAATCCCATAAGAACGCGGACGAGACGGACGCCGCCCGCGCCGAGCGCGAATTCCTCGCGGACATCACGCACCCGGGAATCGTGAAGATTTTTAACTTCGTCGACGACGCACGCGTGCCCGGCGGATTCATCGTCATGGAATACGTGGGCGGCCCCTCCCTGCGTGCTCGCCGCAACCTCCAGGACGGCGGCCTGCTGCCCATCGATATCGCGATCGCGTACATCCTCGAGGTCCTCCCCGCGCTCGACTACCTCCACGCGCGCGGCGTGGTCTACAACGACCTCAAACCCGACAACATCATTGTGACCGAGGACCAGGTCAAGCTCATCGACCTGGGCGCGGTCTCCGGCATCGGCTCCTACGGTTTTATCTACGGCACGAAGGGCTTCCAAGCCCCCGAGGTCGCCACCGCCGGCCCCTCCGTCGCCAGCGATATCTACACGGTCGGCCGCACGCTCGCCGCACTCACGCTGCGCCTGCCGCGCGACGAGAACAACATCTACTTACCCGGCGTTCCCAGCCCCACCGACGAGCCGGTCCTGCGCCACTACCTGTCCTATTACCGCCTGCTCCTCCGCGCGACGCACCCGGATCCCGCGCAGCGTTTTACCGACATCACGGAGCTGCGCACTCAGCTCTACGGCGTGCTGCGCGAAGTCATCGCCGTCCGCGACGGCATCCAGCACCCGGCGCAGCACTCGCTCTTCTCGCCGCAGCGTACAACCTTCGGCACAAAACACCTCGTCTTCCGCACGGACCAGCTCATCGACGGCATCGACCGCACCGTGCGTATTACCTCCCCCGAGGTCGCCTCCGCGCTGCCCACCCCGCTGCTCGACCGCTCCGATATCGGTGCCCCGCTCCTCCAAGGCTATTCCTACACCGAGCCGCAGGAAGCCCTCGAAACCCTGCGCCAGGCCATGCAAACACCCGAGTATAAGACCTCCGTGGAAATCCCCTTCGGCGTCGTGCGCTCGATGATCGACCTCGGCTTCATCGGCCAGGCCCGCGCGTGGCTCGACTCCATCCACGCCACCCACGGCGACAACTGGCGTTTCCACTGGTTCTCCGGCGTCACCGAGCTCCTCCTCGACCGCTATGTCCAGGCGCAGAAGCACTTCTCGCACGTGCTCACCATCCTGCCTGGCGAACCCGCGCCGAAGCTCGCCATCGCCGCCGTCAACGAGCTCATCCTCCAACAGCTCGGCTACCACGAGACCGCCCTGCTCCCCGCCGAGATCGCCCGCGCCGTCTCCGGCCTCCATACCTCGCTCGCGGCGCTGCCCAACGAAACATTCGAGGAGCATCCCGGTATCTGGGAACACATCACCGAAGATCCCACGATGCTCCGCTTCAACTCCTTGCGTCTCTACGCCGTGGTCTGGGCGACGAACCCCACCACCGTCTCCTCCGCCTTCGGCCTCGCGCGCCAACTGCGCACGGAGCACCAAGTCGAGCTCGCCGTCGCCACCCTCGACGCCGTGCCGAACGCCTCGCGCCACCACCGCATGGCGCGCCTCACCACGATCCTGCAGCTCATCATGCAGGGGCTTACCGAGTCCCGCGTGCGCCGCGCCGCCCGCCGCCTCGAGGAAATCCCCACCAACGAGCCGCGCTTCCTGCAAATCAAGGTCGCCGTCATCTCCGCCGGGCTCAACTTCCTGCGCGAGAAGCACCTCGAGCGCGCCGCCTCCCCCAACGACCTCTTCGAGTACGCGTTTACGCAGCGCGGCCTCCAGTACGGTCTCGCCGATACGCTGCGCACCCTCGCGCGCCAGGCGCCGTTCAGCCGGCACCGCTACGCGCTCGTGGACCTCGCCAACCAGGTCCGGCCCATCACGATGTTCTAGCCCACGCCCCCAGCGCGAGCAGCACCGGCACCAGCCGCCACAGCATGTCCGTCGCACTGCTTGCCGATGCCCCCTTCGCCCCCGATGTCGCATCAAAGGTCACCGCTGTCTGCCCGTGGGCGCCGGGCTCGCCGACGGTGGCGTGTTCAGTGGCGTTATCGTTGGGGGCCGCGTGAACCCGCCATGAGTTGGGCGGTCGCTCAAAGGGCAGCCGAAAGCGCCGCACCGCCGGCTATATGCCTGGCGTGAACAGCCCAAAGACAGGATGTGTGCGGGGAGTTTAGGCGTTGCGGAATTCCTCCTCCAGCAGTTGCTTTTCTTCTTCCACCCACGCCGGCAATGGTCCTTCTAGCTCCGGCGCGACCGGCGTTCCCGGCGGGTGGTACCAGCCCTTGGGTGGCACCCAGTAAATCGTTCCGCGCCTTCTTAAGAACCCGCGACCATCCACCTCGTTGACGGCGTTGTGATATTGGCACGCAATCGTGAGATTCTCCGGGCTCGTCTCCCCTCCGTTGCGCCAAGCCTCAAGGTGGTGCACCTGGCAATCGTGCGCGCCCTTCGAACAGCCTGGCCACGGGCAGACGGGATTCTCACCCATGGCCATCAATCGCTGCTTTGTCGACGCAAACCGCGAAATCCGATGCAGATTCACCGGCCCGTACACCGGGTGCAACAGCACGTGGAAGCCATAGTCGTTGATGGTCCGCGTCGCCAGCTCCGTCGAGGAAATCACCGCGCCGTTGGACAACTGGAACCACACCTCGTGACCCTCACAGGCCTTGGCGTAGTTGTCCATCGTGGTCACGAGCATAAGTGTGATCGTCGGCTGCGCGGCTTTCTCTTCGCCGAACCAATGCTCGAGCACGGACTCGATGGGCTGGTCTTTGTCAATGGAATCGCGGATGTCAGCCAGGTCCGCCGACGGCCCGCAGATAGTCAGCGACGCATTGCCATCCGAATGCTGAGCAAAACGCACTCCTGCCTTCGGGGTGCGCGGCTTGACCACCTTCTTCACCAGCTCGCGGGCCTCTTTGTCAATGCGCTTCGTATCGCCGGTCTTCTTCAACGCCTCG